>JAEXNZ010000276.1 GCA_023439425.1 Pseudomonadota bacterium | reverse complement strand
GCTCTACGGTGTCGAATTACTCGCTTTCCGCTGCAGCCAGCGCAGGTGTATCCAGAGTGGGGAGCACCGGCTTGCGCTTGGCAACCACGGGTAAGCCGCCCAGTGGTAATGATCCGAACTCGCGCCGGATTCCGGTATTGATGGTTTCCAGGTCACGCGCCATAACGGCGTCGTGATGGGGGTCGCGCTTCTTCAGCGGTTGAGGCCGGTACCGATTGACGCCGTCTTCCATTGCCCTGCTCCCTTCATCCGTGGGGCCAGGCCGAACGGCCCGGGGTTGTGGCGGACGTTATCACAGGTTTCGGACAGGTACAGCGCCCGGGTTTCCGGCAGCACGCCCTCCCGGAATGCGCGATGATGCGTATCCGGACCCACCCTGCGAGGGATTGCCACCATGCTTCTATGGATTCGCGCCGCTCTGGCTTTACTGCTCGCTACAAGCCAGGCGCAGGCCGCGTCCGATGATACTGGTCTTGTGCTTGTACAGCCTAAGGAGAGGGAATGTTTGGACACGCGGAACCACGGTCGTATCCCACTCGTACTCACCAATCGTTCCGCAGGACGCATTGCCTTCCATCTCTCCGCTCCAGGCCAGGAGCGCAACTTGATTCATGCGCGCTCATTCGATATCGATTTCGGTCCGCTGAACTCCAATGAGAATGTCGGCGTGGTACTGGATGAGCATTTCCCGTCAGAGCGGCAGGTGCGCTTTGACCCGGGTGATCAGATGGACGTCTTTGTGACTGCCGATGTTTGGCCAACGCCGGGCTACACCGGGAAGGTCCGAGCCAGATTGAGGGACACAGAGGGCCGCCAGTACGTATCCGAGGAACTTGACGTTTGCCAAGTGTTCGATGCCGCAGATAGAGAGAAGTGAGGAAGTCCATCATGCAGAAGTGGAAGGCATCCGCAGTCGGTGTCGTCGCTGTGCTGGCGATCGTGATCAGTGCGGGATACGGACTTGCGTGGCGTGCGCTGCCGGACTGTGCTGACTTTACCTTTCAGGATGTCCAGCGCCGGGGCGTCACCGGTCTTGAGTTCGGTGGACGCAAGGTCGCTCTGGGCAGGGCCGATGTCGTGGCCCGTATCGAGGGACCTTTCCTGGTAGAGACGAGGTACTTCGTGCCGTTCGACTTGCACGGCACAACCCATGTGCAGCGCTACCTCATTCTTCCCTGGGGGCTGCGACAGATTGGAACCAAGGCCTACCATTACGTCGATGCCGGCTGTTTACACGAGGCATCCCGTCAGTTGGAACTACACCGCCCGGAAAGCGGGCGGTGCAGCGTCCAACATCACGCCTCAGCGTAAGCCGGGTAATCGATATACCCTTCCGCGCCACCGCCATAGAACGACTCGCGCTTCGGCGCAGCTAGCGGCCAACCGTTCTTCAAGCGCGCCACCAGGTCCGGGTTGCTGATGAAGCTGGCACCAAACGCGGCCAGGTCGATCACGCCTGCATTGATCAACTGCTCGGCACGCTCACGGGTCATGCCACCGGCCAGAATCAGCGCGGTCTTCGGCAGGTGCGGCTTCAGGCTGTGCAGCAGGCCTTCGAAGCCACCCTCGCCGCTGCCATCGGCCGGGCGGTCGCCCATCTTGTAGCCGGACTGGTCCATCAGGTGCACGTACGCCAGCTCGCGCTTGCCGATCTCACGAACCAGGGCGGTGTAGGTGGCACCGATTTCCGGATACAGCGGCATATCGAACAGCTGGCCATAAGGCGACAGGCGGATCGCCGTGCGCTTGGCACCAATGCGCGCCACCACCGCATCAATCACCTCCAGGGTGAAGCGCAGGCGGTTCTCCAGCGTGGCAGCGGAGTATGCGTCGGTGCGGTCATTCACCAGCGGGTTGAGGAACTGCTCATGCAGGTAACCGTTGGCACCATGGATTTCCACGCCGTCAAAACCGGCCTCGATGGCGTTGGCCGCGGCCTGCGCGAAGGCTTCCACGATGCGCGGAATCTCGGCGGTTTCCAGCTGGCGCGGTGCCGGGGTTTCAATCAGCGCCGCTTCGCCCTGCGGGTTGTAGCCGAACGCCTGTGCGCCCACTGCCTGCCGGGAGCTGGCGCTGACCGGCTGCTGGTTGTCGAACTGGATGCTGGGGTGGGACACGCGGCCCACGTGCCACAGCTGGGCAAACATGCGGCCGCCGTTGGCACGCACCGAGTTGGTGGTGAGCCGCCAGCCGGCAATCTGCTCCGGAGTGAAAATGCCCGGGTTGAACAGGTAGCCCTGGCCCTCGCGCGAGATCGGGGTGCCCTCGCTCACGATCAGACCGGCGCTGGCACGCTGGCTGTAATAGAGCGCGGTGCGCTCGTCAGCGGCGTCATGCGGGGCGCGCGCGCGGGTCAGCGGGGCCATCACCACGCGGTTCTTCAGCGGGGTGCCGGCCAGGTCAAAGGGTTCAAACAAACGGCTCATCAGGGTGTCCTGCAGTAGGGAAGGGGCGCAGGGGACTGCGCGCTGCCCATCAAGCTAGGGGCTTGCGAAACGGGCTACAATCACGCCGCCCGGCAAATCACTATTGCTGGAATCGCAATTTGCCACCCGGTGCCCCGCCGCCCATGCAGCTCAAGGCTCTCCGCTACTTTCTGACCGTTGCCGCCACTGGCAGCTTCCTCGCCGCCGCCCGGCAATACAGTGTTCCAGCGTCGTCGGTGTCGCGCTTCATCGCCGCGCTGGAGAAAGAGCTGGGCAAGCAGCTGCTTTACCGCAGCACCCGTGCGGTGCGTCTGACCGAGGCTGGCGAGCTGTTCCATCATCAGGTGCGCGATGCGCTGGAGATACTGGATCAGGCGGCCGAGCAGGTAGAGGGCAAGGATGCCGGCATCAGCGGACTCATCCGCATCAACGCGCCCGAATCGCTGGGCCGCCGGCATATCGCCCCGATCATTGCCGAACTGCAGGAGCTGCACCCGGCGCTGGTGGTGGAACTCACCCTCACCGACCTCTACATCGACCCGGTGCAGGACGGCGTGGACATCACCATCCGGATCGGCCCGCTGGTGGATTCGGGATTGATCGGCAAGGTGATCTCGCCGAACCGCCACCAGGTGGTGGCCAGTCCGGCCTACCTCGCGGCACATGGCACGCCTGAAACGCCGGAGGAGCTGCTGCAGCACCGCTGTCTGGTCTACAAGGGGCAGCTGGGCATGCAGCGCTGGTACGTCAATGCCGGCGACGGGCAACCGCTGCAGGTGCTCAATGTCACCGGCCCGCTACGCAGCAACAATGCGGAAGCGTTGTTGGCGGCGGCTGTGGCCGGGCGTGGCATCGTGCTGTTCCCGGACTGGATGTTCGACAACGGAACGTTTGCGCGCGGCGACATGGTGAAGCTGCTGCGGCAGTGGCAGTTCTCCACCCAACCGGATCAGGTGTACCTGCAGATGCTGTCGCCCGAGAACAAGATGCGCTCGCGCAAGGTGCAGACGGTGTCGGCGTTCATTCTGGAAGCGATCGGGTCGCCGCCTTACTGGTGCCTGGATGCCTGAGCCCATGCCGTGCACCTACCCGGTGCTGCCGGAGATCTGACCCCGGGCACCGTGGGCCGCCATTGGTCACGGTGCCGCTCTTCACATTGCAGCGCGGTGGGCGCGCTGGCCATCATGGTATGGAACAACCTCCATTACCAAAGGACTTGATGATGGCCACGAAGAAACTCACATGGTTACTGCCGTGCGCGGTGGTTCTGGCCATGCTCGCAGTACTGGCACAACTGGGCTGGGAGCACACCCACGGCGGCATCCGGCGCCACCATCTGCTCAACGACGCGACGCTTCCCGCCATATCCAACGCCTGGGGACTGGTGGTCCTGCCGTTGCTGGGTGCACTGGCGGGCTGGGTGGTGACCCGGCGCGTTCAGGCCAAACCCGGTGCGCTGCCGCCGGCCGTGGCCGGCTGGCTTGGCGCGTTGCTGGCTGGCGCGGCGCTCTCGATGGCCTTCGTCACCGGTGGCGAGCCGGCTGCCACGAACGTCATGCTTGGCATCCTTGCCGCCAGCGTGGTGGTGCCGGTATACCGAGCGGAGTACGTGTTCGGCTTCGTCCTGGGCATGACCTTTGTGTTTGGATCCGTGTTGCCTGCCATTGTGGCCTGCGTGCCCATGCTCATCTCGGTGGTCAGCCGGCTGGTGGTGTGGCGGGGTGCCACTTGGGTGTTGGGGCGTTCTGCGACACGCTGAGTTGAGCCAACTTGCCCGGCCCTGCCGATGACGGCATCATCCCAGAACTACTTCATGGAACGAAAACAGCCGTGCAGCCCGCTCAAGGACGTCTGGCTCGCTGGGCGCGTTTCAGCGCCATTGTGCTTCTATCCACGACACCGTGGCTTGCCACCGCTGGCGATGCGGATCCACAGGAGCGCCTGCAGATCGCACGGCTGGATGGCTCCCTTATGGACATTCACCTGCAGCGTCCTGCCACCCAGGAAAAAGTCCCGCTGCTGATCTACATCGACGGCTCCTTGTGCATACCGTCTACCGAGGATGGAACCGCACAGTGGCTGATGCATCGTGACAGCGTGAAAAGGCCCTATGCCACGGTCATCGTCGACAAGTCCGGCGCCACCATTCCGCAGAAGAGCGCCAACGGCGATATTGAGATTGGCCCGGACTTCGCCTGCAGCAGAGAGTTCAAGCAGCACTACACCATTGACCGGCGAGTCTCAGACCACCTGCGAGCGCTTCAATACCTGCGACGCCACGCGGAATGGTGGAACGGCGAACTGCTAGTCTGGGGATTCTCCGATGGAGGACGGATTGGCGCACAGCTGGCGTCGTACTACCCGCAGACCCAAGCGGTGGCCTTGGTCGGCTTTGGTGGCGGTACTCCCATGGCCACATCAATGGAAAACATGGTGTGCGCCACTTCAGCCGACACTACCGAATGCCTTCAGTCGTTGCGCAAGCAGATGGACGAGATTCGCGCGCAGCCCGTGCCAGGCCGCGATTGGATGGGCGAGGCCAACACCTACGCCGCCTGGGCCAGTCGCTTGGATGCGGTAGAAGCCAACATCCTGCGTGACCTTGCAGCTCCGCTGCTGGTGGTGCATGGCGAGCGGGATGGCTCGGTGCCGGTGGTATCCGCACGCAAGCTGGCCGAGCGCATGCAGAACTCCGGCGTGGAATTTCGCTACCGCGAGGTCACCGGCATGCGGCACAGCCTGGGCGGCGGAAGGGAGCCCCGCGAGGTCGAAGCCCTGCATCAGGAAGTGCTGGCGTGGTTGCTTGACCAGCGCTCCTCGGATTAAGGAGCACGAATGCCACTGGACGACATCGCAGGAAGCCTGCTCGGCGGCCTGTTCCGCTTCGTGATCTACGTCTTCGTGGACATCTTCTTCGAGGCCATCATCAAAGGCACCGGCCATATCGTGCTCGTGACACTGCGGCCGAACAAGGAGCCATCCGAAACGGCATGCGCCGTGGTGGGTCTGTTGTTCTGGGCTGCGCTTCTGGTTGCAGGTGTGCTTATCCTGCGGTCGCTGCTGAACTGACCCCCAGCCCCGCACGCTCCCTCAACTCCTGCCGGTAGCGCCGGCTGCAGGGCAGGGTAGTGCCATCGCGCAGGTGCACTCGGGCATCGCCGGTATCGAGTGGTTCCAGCGAAGCGATGTGGTCGAGCGCCACCAGATAGCTGCGATGGATGCGCTGGAACCGCTTGGGGTCGAGCAGGGCCTCGAAACTGGCCAAGGTGCTGCGCAGCGGGTAGTCATGCCCGCGCACGCGCAGGTTCACATAGTTCCCAGCGGCTTGCGCCCATTCGATGTCGTCAGCGGCAATGAGGAAGTCGCGGCCCAGCTTGCGCACCACGAAGCGACCGGGACGTTCCACGGGCTCCACCGGTGGGCCCTCATCCGGCTCGGTCAGCAGGCTCGCCTCGCCCTGCCAGCGCCGCAGCAGGAAGCGATAACCCTCGATCAGGAGGATGATCGTGGCTACGCTGCGCACGTCCTTCAGGTACTCGTAGGCCAGCTCGCGCGGCCAGGGGCCGAAGGTGTACTCCATATCCATCAGCCGGTACGCCACTACACGCAGCGTGACCATGCCGACCACATGCACCAGGCAGACGACGAGGCTCAAGGGCACAAAGGCCAATGCCCAGCGCCGCCAGGTGTCCCAATGCAGGGGGAACCGGCGTGTGTACACCACCAGCACGGGAATCAGCAGCAGCCACATCAGGGCGCTGCTCGACTCCCAGACCACGGGCTGCCAGACCTCGGCGGCAGGGTCGGACCGGCGCAGCTCGATCAGCGTGGTGATGCTATTGCCTACCAGATTCGCGCCGATAAGCAGCAGCCAGAAACCGGTCTCACACCAGCGTCGCCAGGGCAGGTAACGTTCGTAGGGCATCAAAGCTGGGGATGTCATGGTGCCAGTGTAGGTGGCACCCGCCGTGACGACCATTTCGCTTCGTCACTTTCCGCAGTCGGTTCGTCCCAGAACCCCCGCAGTCTGGCCCTCCGTGCTGTTGCCCCTGTCCAACACGTAGCAGGGTAGGGGCTCTTTCCATCGGAGCTGGGCATGCACCGCCGTTATGATCTGGACTGGGTTCGTGTCTGCGCCTTCGGCGTGCTGGTGCTTTATCACGTCGGCATGTACTACGTGACCTGGAGCTGGCATGTGAAAAGCCCGTTCGCCAGCACCGCGCTGGAGCCGCTGATGATGCTGAGCTCCCCATGGCGGCTGTCGTTGCTGTTCCTGGTCTCCGGGGTTGCGACCGCGTTTCTGTTTGGTGGCCCAGCCGGGAC
>JAEXNZ010000273.1 GCA_023439425.1 Pseudomonadota bacterium | reverse complement strand
GCTCTACGGTTGCTTCAGGCATCTCGCAGCCACGCAGGGCGTGGCTCTACGGCCGGTCAGGCGATCCCGATCCCGGCTATCGCGGTGATCGCATCCGGATCAAATCCGGCCAGCTGGGCAAAATGCCGCCCACGCGCCACGTAGTCCTTGTACACGCCGTAGCTGGGGGCACCGGGGGACAGCAGCACCACCCCACCCCGCTGGCCCAACGCGTCACAGGCAATCCGCACTGCCTCATCCAGATCACCTGCGGCATGCAGGCCAAACCGGCCGGCCTCGGCCAGCGGCTGCAGCAGTGCGTGAATGCGTGGGCCATTGGCCCCCATGGTCACGATCTCCACCGGCGGCACGTCGTGCGTCATGTGCTGCATGAAGTCGGTCCAGTCCAGGCCGCGGTCATGCCCGCCCACCAACAGCGCGATGCGCTGACCAGCGAAACACTCCAGCGCCGCCAAGCTCGCATGCGGGGTGGTGCTGATCGAATCGTTGACGAAGCGCAGGCCATCACGCTCGCCAATCACCTGCAGCCGATTGGGCAGCGGGCGGAAGCTCTGCACCGCCGGTGCCAGCGCCACGGCGTCCAGGCCCAGCGCCTCAATGGCCGCGAGAACCGCACACAGGTTGCCGCGGTTATGCCGGCCCGGCAGCGGCGTATGCGCGGTATCGAACACCGCCTGCTCGCCGCGATACACCCACTCGCCGCGCATGTGCCAGCCTTGCGGCTGGTTGAACCACACCACTTCGCTGTGTGGCAACTGCAGCGCGGCCAGATGCGGATCGGCCGCATTGAGCACGGCGATACGCGGGGCGGCTTCGGTCACCAGCGACAGCTTGTCGGCGATGTAACGTGCTTCGCTGCCGTGCCAGTCCAGATGCTCCGGGAACAGGTTCAGCACCACCGCCACCTGCGGGTGTGCGCCACTACGCCCCACTTCCCCGGTCTGGTAGCTGGACAGCTCCACCGCCCAGTACTGCGGCTCAGGCTTCGGCTCCAGCACTTCCAGCAGCGGCAGGCCTATGTTGCCGACCAGGCCGGTGCGTGCGCCGCTGGCACGCAGCAGATGCGCCAGCAGCGAGGTCGTGGTGCTTTTACCCTTGGTGCCGGTCACGCACACGGTGTCGCGCACGATTCCCTCAGGGTCGGCGTGCTCGGCAAACCACAGCGAGGTGCCACCGATGAACTTCGTGCCCAGTGCAGCGGCGTGCCGGGCCGCATCGCCATAGGGGCTGATACCGGGCGACTTGATCACCACCTCGAACGCGGCCAGCGCCTCACCGCTGACGTCGCTGCGCACGGTCAGCGCGCCATCGGTTTCAGCGCGCGCCGTTTCCGCTTCTGCCTCCGGACAGAACAGGGTCAGCGCCAGGGCTGGCAGACGCTGGCGCAGCACGGCAAACGTCGCCCGCCCCTCACGCCCCCAGCCCCATAACGCAACCCGCTTGCCGTCAAGCTGCGAAATTCGCACGCAGGCGCTCCCAGATCGCCGCCGGAATACGGTGTTCACCTTCCAGCACCAGCAACGGCTCGATGCTCAGCTCGGTCGCATCCAGCTGCGGCTGGATCTCCTGGATGAAGCGCTTCACCAGCGCGTCTTCGCTCCACTCCGGGCGCGAGGCCAGGGTGGCCATCGCCGCGCGCGACTCACGGCCTTCGCCCACGCACTCGAACGGCTTGTGGTCCTGGAACTCCAGCAGCGCGTCGAAGCCACCCGCCTGTTCGGCGTCGTCCAGCAGGTTGCGGCCGAAGATGCACACCAGGCGGGTCTTGGGCATGAACGGAGCCAGCGCCAGGAACACGAAATGACACTTGGGGCAGACGCCGCACCAGCGGTTGACCGGGCGCTCGCCGAGGATATGGAAATTGCGGTTGCAGCTGGAGAAATGCGCGTCGTAGAAGTCGCTCTTGGCGAACTGTCGCGCGACGGCCAGCTCGGAAAGCGGGCGCAGCAGCGAGTAGTACTGCAGGTCGGCAGCGACGTGCTTCTGCAGGTGCTCGCCGAAAGCCCGCTCAAACGCCCAGCCCTTCGACCACTGGTGATTGACCTCGCCGGTACCGGGAATCTGGCTGCCGTAGCTGGCCGAACGCTCGTTGGAGAACACCACTTGGTTCACGCCCTGCAGCAGTGCCGCCAGGGCCATGATCGCCGAGTTCACCGCAGTGACCGGAATGTGGCCGTTCCACGCGCCCTGGCGGTTCAGTTCGAACAGCTCCGGGGCCAGCACGCGACCGATGTTCAGGGTCGGCAGGCCGGTGCGCTCGGCACAGGCGCGGATCAGCTGCGAGCCGCCGATCCAGGTGACGGTTTCTTCCACACCCAGCGCACGCAGCGCCTCGATGCTGACCAGCGAATCCTTGCCGCCGCCAATGGCGACCAGCGCGTGCTCGCGCAGGCCGGCGGACGGGGCGGCCAACGCTTCGCCCTGCACCGGCAGGCGGAAGCGTCCGCGCAGGTTCAAGCCATTGCGGTAGGCGAACTCACCCAGGCCGTTGAGGTACACGGCTTCCACCAGCGCAGCGGTGTCGGCGTCGACGGCGTAGCTGTCGATGCGCACATCTTCCGGCACCGCCGCCTTGTAGTAGCTCACGCCGGCAAACAGGTGCAGCAGGCGCAGGGCCTGCTCCACCGCCTGCGCGCGAGCCCCGTCGAGCACGAACGGCGCGCCGGGAATGGTGACCGTTTCCACCAGTTCCGGGCCATTGTCGAAGGCATAGACCAGCTGGGCCACGCCGGTGCTTTCATCCAGCGAGCAGCGGACGAAGCGGAAGGTGGCAACCTGGTGTTTGTCGAAAGCAGTCATGGCGTATCCGGTGAGGCGAGGCGTTTTCGCGGCGGTGCGCGAAGGCGTTCAGTGGCAAGGTGCAGCGCGCGGTCAGGGCGTGTCATCGATCACGTCCTCGCGCGGCAGCGCACGCTGGTTGTAGGTGTTGGCCATGACGTAACCGTAGGCACCGGCGTCGGCGATCAGCATCACGTCGTCCGGCGCGGTCGACACCGGCAGGCGGCGGCGCTTGCCGAACACGTCGCTGGATTCGCAGATCGGGCCGACCACATCGAACAGCGCCTCGGCATAGCCGCCCAAGCGACTCAGATTCTCGATGTCGTGCCAGGCGTCGTACAGCGCCGGGCGCATCAGCGTGTTCATGCCCGCGTCCAGGCCGACGCGGCGAATGCCGTCCTTCTCCACCACCTGGGTGGCGGTGGTCAGCAGCACGCCCGCTTCGGCCACCAGATAGCGGCCCGGCTCAATCGCAAGGCGGAACGCCGGGCGTACGGCCTTGACCTCGGCCAGACCGACCGCCCAGGCCTCCAGGTCGAACGGCTCGTCGTCCGCGCTGTACGGAAGCGGCAGGCCACCGCCGATGTCGATGGTTTCCACGCTGCCGATGCGGCGCGCGAAGCCGGCCAGTTCGTCGCACATCAGGCGCCAGTGCTGCGCGGTTTCCACGCCACTGCCCAGGTGGGCATGCAGGCCGACCACGCGGGTGCCCAGCTCGGTGGCCAGACGCACGAACTCATCGACGCGGGCGATCGGCAGGCCGAACTTGGAGTCCTTGCCGCCGGTGCGCACCTTGGCGTGGTGGCCTTCGCCGCGACCCAGGTCGACGCGCAGCCACAGCTCGCGGTTGCGGAACAGGTCCGGCCAGCGCTGCAGGGCTTCCACGTTGCCCAGGGTGACGGTCACGCCCAAGGCGAACGCGGCTTCGTACTCGGCACGCGGGGCGAAGCTGGGGGTGAACAGCACACGCTTGGGCGACAGTTCCGGCAGGTGCTGGAACACGTGCTTCAGTTCGCCGTGC
>JAEXNZ010000244.1 GCA_023439425.1 Pseudomonadota bacterium | reverse complement strand
GGGTTACTACCAGGCCAAAGCGGCCGGCGACGATGCCACCGCGCTGCGCCCGGCGCTGCAGACCATGGAATTGGCCGCCCCGTACATGACCGAACCCCAGTTGACCCTCGGCATCGCCGACGCCCATTTGCGGCTGGGTGATCGCGAAAAGGCCCGCGCGCTGGTCCAAACGGTACTGGACGCCTCGCCGGGCATGGAACAGGCTGTGACCCTGCTGAAACGGATCGACGGCTGAGATGATGGCAAGCCCCGCCCTGCGTGTACTGGTGATCGAGGACAACCCGGTGCTGCGCGACAACCTGGCCCCGCTGCTGGCCACGCACGGCATGCAAGCGGACTTTGCCGCCGACGGTTTGAGTGGCCTGCAGGCGGCACTGGCCAATCCGCCTGACGTGCTGGTGTTGGACGTCGGGCTGCCAGGGTTGGATGGTCTGCGGGTGTGCGAACAATTGCGCACCCGCAGTGACCGCCACATTCCCGTACTGATGCTCACCGCACGGGATGCACTGGAGGACACGCTGGCCGGGTTCCGCAGCGGGGCCGACGACTACCTGGTGAAGCCCTTCGCAGGGGCCGAACTGGTGGCCCGCTGTTTGGCACTGTCGCAGCGCCATCGGTTGGGCACGCAGCACGTCCTGCGCGTCGGCAGCCTCAGCATCGACCGGCGCACCCATGCCGTCGAGCGCGCGGGCACGCCGCTGGCCTTGCCCTACACCGCCCTGCAACTGCTGCTGGTCCTGGCCGAGGCTTGGCCACGCACATTGACCCGCAGTGAGCTGGTCGAGCGTCTATGGGGCGAAGAACCACCAGAGTCCGACCCGCTTCGAACGCACCTGTACACCTTGCGCCAGGTAATGGACAAACCGTTTGCCGTACCCCTGCTGAAAACGGTGCATGGGGTCGGGTTCCGGCTGGAAGCCGATCAATGAGCGCGTCCCTTTCACCCCGACGCCGCCTGCGCCACCGGCTGATGGCGGCCTTCGCTGGATTCGCGTTGCTGGTCGCAGCGCTGTACGGGTTCTACGCCGTGGTGTTCGTGTATCTCGTCGAAGACCAGATGTTCAGCGGGCTGCTGCAGCAGGAAGCCCATGCCCAGCAGACTCATCATGCCCAGACCGGGCAGTGGCGCACCCCGGCACTCGCCTTCATGCAGGTGCATCAAGACGCTGCCACCCTGCCGGACGGCCTCGGCACCCGCCTGGCCGCCGAGCCCTGGCGGCGCGAGTTCGCCGGTAACGACGGACGCCACTATCACCTGCTGCACCTCGACGCGCCTGCACCGGCATGGCTGGTCGCCGAGGTCAGCCAGCAGTTGGTCGTGCGGCCGATGCGCGGCGGCATCGCGCAATGGCTGGGCTGGTCCGGGCTGGCCGTGGTCCTGCTCGCGCTGCTGATCGGGGCTTGGCTGGCACGACGGATGACCGCCCCCCTCACCGAACTGGCGGCATTGGTTGATCGCGCCACGCCGGCACAGCTGCCGCATGGCTTCGCAGAGCGCCTGCCCGATGACGAGGTGGGGGCGCTGGCACGTACGCTGCAGCGCCTCATGACCCGCATTGAGGAATTTGTTGCGCGGGAACGGGAGTTCACCCGCGACGCCAGCCACGAGCTGCGCACCCCGCTGGCGGTGATCCGCAGTGCGTGCGAGCGTATATCGCTACGCAGGCACATCGCTCCGGATGTCTGCCAACAGGTGGCTTACATCCATCAATCGGCGCAGCAACTGGAGCGCACGGTCAGCACTTTGTTGATGCTGGCGCGTGAGGAACATGAGCGGGAAGTCGCCCGCGAGGTAGCCCTCCTGCCCCTGCTGGAGCGGGCCATCGTCGACCACGCGATGCTTCTCGAGGGACGCGGCATCGACGTTGACCTGCAGGTGCCTGCGACAGCGAAGGCCCTTGTGCCCCCGACTGCGCTGCAGATCGTGGTGTCCAATCTGGTCGGCAACGCGTTCGCACATGCAACCGCTGGAACGGTTTCAATCGTCGTCGGCGATGACAGCCTGCGCATTGCCAACGCTGGAACAGCCGTCGATGCCGCAACGATGGAACCGTTCGTACGCGGCGCGGACAGTGCCGGTCACGGATTGGGGTTGGCCATCGTGAGACGGGTATGCGAGCGGCATGAACTGGGGTTCGAGGCGGCCAGTGTTGATGGGCACGTGGAGGTTTCGGTGCGTCTTCCAACAACCTGAATACGCAAACCTCACCCAATCGATACGCGGATCCGGCAAATGTCCTGAATGGGTGGCGATTTTCGTGGACCTGCCCGCCTCAGTGCACTACTGTCCCGTCAGGGGGATGGGAGGAGAGCCAAACCGTGCTGGAAGAACGCACCAACGACCTGCTGAACGACGAGGCGCGGCAGTTTTCACTGCTGCTGAACTCGGTCACGGATTACGCCATCTACATGCTGGACACCGAAGGGGTGATCCGCACCTGGAATCCGGGTGGCCGCCGCATCAAGGGTTACACCAACCGCGAGGTCGTGGGCACCAGCTTCACTCGCTTCTATCTGCCCGAAGACATCGATTCCGGCGTGCCCGAGCGCAATCTGCACACCGCCGCCACCGAGGGCCGCTACGTCGGCGAGGGCTGGCGCGTGCGCAAGGACGGCACCCGCTTCCGCGCCAGTGTGGTCATCGACCCGATCCGCGTGGACGGCGAGCTGATCGGCTACGCCAAGGTCACCCGCGACATCACCGAGCGCCACGTGACCCAGCAGCGCCTGCAGGAAGCCCAGGCCAATCTGCTGCAGGCGCAGAAGCTGGAGGCCATCGGCAAGTTCACACTGGGCATGGCCCATGACTTCAACAACCTGCTGACCGTCATCATCAACTGCCAGGACCTGCTGGAGGCCAAACTGCAGGACGAAGGGTCGGCCAAGCTGGTTGATACCACCCTGCGCGCCGCCGAACGCGGTGCCCTGCTCACCCGGCAGTTGCTCAGCTTCGCGCGCGGGCAGACGCTGGCACCAGAACGGCTGGATCTGAATCATGTCATGCGCGAATGCGAAGGCGTGCTGCGCCGTTCTGCCGGCGATGCCATTGCCTTGAAGCTCGACCTGGCCGACGACCTGCCCACCTGCGCCGTCGACCGGACCCAATTGGAAACTGCCGTACTGAACCTGGTCTGCAACAGCCGTGATGCCATGGCCGAGAGCGGACGCATCTGCATCCACACGGCCCTGCAGTTCACCCAGGACCCCGCCCGCCCCGAGCAGCCC
>JAEXNZ010000238.1 GCA_023439425.1 Pseudomonadota bacterium | reverse complement strand
CGCCCCACCCCCGACAGAATGTCGGTGGCCATCGAAAAATCAAAAAAAAGGGCGAGGTCTCCGCCTCGCCCTTGAAAAATTCACCACCGGAAATCTTTGCGTATCACCCCAACCGCAGGCACACCATCGCATGCGCGGGTAACACCGCCTGGCCGCCTTCAATGCCACCGGCATCCGGACCCGGCACGCTCAATGCCTTCCACTCCCCAGCCGGCAACGGCGCAGACACCGCATCACCCGACAGATTGAACGCCATCAACAGCGTCTCGTCTTCATGCCGGCGCTCGAACATCAACACCGGCTCGGCGCTGTCCAGGAACTGGATGTCGCCCAGCAGCAACGTCGGCATGGTGTGCCGCCACGCCAGGAACCCGCGGAACGCATTCAACACCGAATGCGGATCATGCTCCTGCCCGGCCACAGACCGCGCACGGTGCTCGTCGGAAATCGGCAACCACGGCTGGCCGGTGGTGAACCCGGCCTGTTCGGCATCGGTCCACGGCAGCGGCGTGCGGCACCCATCGCGGCCTTTGAAGTTCGGCCAGAAGGTGATGCCGTAGGGATCCTGCAGCGCTTCAAACGGCACGTCCGCTTCGCCGAGGCCGAGTTCTTCGCCCTGGTACAGGCAGATCGAGCCGCGCAGCGAGCACAGCATGCCCACCAGCATGCGCGCCAGGCGCGGGTTGGCCGGATGGCCGCCCCAGCGGGTGACGGCGCGCTCGACGTCGTGGTTGGAGATCGCCCAGCACGGCCAGCCTTCGGTCATCGCCGCTTCCAGGCGCGAGACAGTGCTGCGGATGTAGTCGACGCTGTAGTCGTCGACCAGCAGCTCGAAGCTGTAGCCCATGTGCAGGCGGCCGGCGCTGGTGTATTCGGCGGTGGTGGCGAGCGAGTCTTCCGAGGAAATCTCGCCCAGCGCCACCGCGTCGGGGAACTCGTCCAGCAGCGCGCGCAGCTTGCCGAGGAACGGCAGGTTTTCCGGCTGGGTGTTGTTGTAGTAGTGGTACTGGTAGGCGTACGGGTTGTCCGGGCTGAAGCCACGGCCCACGCGCTTGTCGGCCGGCTTGGGCGGATTATCGCGCAGCAGGCGGTCGTGGTAGCAGAAGTTGATCGCGTCCAGACGGAAGCCGTCCACGCCGCGCTCCAGCCAGAACCGCACGTTGTCCAGCGTGGCCTGCTCGACTTCCGGGTTGTGGAAGTTCAGGTCGGGCTGGTCGGCCAGGAAGTTGTGCAGGAAGTACTGCTCGCGGCGCGGTTCCCACTGCCAGGCGACGCCGCCGAACAGCGACATCCAGTTGTTCGGCGGGGTGCCGTCTTCACGCGGATCGGCCCACACGTACCAGTCCGCCTTGGGATTGGTGCGGTCCTGGCGGCTTTCGCGGAACCAGTCGTGCTCGATCGAGGTGTGGCTGAGCACCTGGTCGATCATCACCTTCAGGCCCAGGCCGTGGGCCTTGGCGAGCAGACGGTCGAAGTCGTCCAGGTTGCCGAACAGCGGGTCTACCGCGCGGTAGTCGGCGATGTCATAGCCGAAATCGGCCATCGGCGACTTGAAGAACGGCGAAATCCAGATCGCGTCCACGCCCAGCGCGGCAATGTAGTCCAGGCGCTCGATGATGCCGGGCAGGTCGCCCACGCCGTCACCATTCGCATCCAGGAAGCTGCGCGGGTAAATCTGATAGATGACGGCACCGCGCCACCATGGAGTGTTCGTCATCGTGAGCCCCCCTCCGGGCTTCCATAGGGCACCCGCCAGAGGGGTGCCGGATCATGCCCGACAAGCTTAGCGGCGGCCCCCGCGCGGTGGTGCCAGTTGCATACGTATTCACGCCGGGACGGCCTATAATCGGGCTTACGCCTGAAAGTACGACCGCATGACCATCACCGAAGACACCCGCTCCGCGCTGGGCCTGCCCCAGATCCAGACCCTCGCCGCGCCCGACATGGCCGCGGTGGACGCGCTGATCCGCCGCCGCCTGTCCTCCGATGTCGTACTGATCAACCAGATTGCCGACCACATCATTTCCGCCGGCGGCAAGCGCCTGCGCCCGATGCTGGTGATGCTGGCCGGCCAGGCGGTCGGCCAGGCCGGCCCGGAACACCACCAGCTGGCCGCGATCATCGAATTCATCCACACCTCGACCCTGCTGCACGACGACGTGGTTGACGAATCCAGCCTGCGGCGTGGCCGCAGCACCGCCAATGCGCTGTGGGGCAACGCGCCCAGCGTGCTGGTGGGCGACTTCCTGTATTCGCGCAGCTTCCAGCTGATGGTGGAACTGGATCGCATGCCGGTGATGCAGATCCTGGCCGACACCACCAACCGCATCGCCGAAGGCGAAGTGCTGCAGCTGCTGCACGTGCATAACCCGGACACCGATGAAGCCGCTTACCTGCGCGTGATCGAGCGCAAGACCGCGGTGCTGTTCGCCGCCGGCACCCGCCTGGGCGCGCTGGCCAGCGGGGTCGATGAAGCCACCCAGCAGGCGCTGTACGACTACGGCATGCACTTGGGCTATGCGTTCCAGATCGCCGACGACGTGCTGGATTACTCGGCCAACGCCGACGAACTGGGCAAGAACCTGGGCGACGACCTCGCCGAGGGCAAGGCCACGCTGCCGCTGATCCACGCGATGGCGCATTCGGATGCCACCACGCGCGAACGCCTGCGCGAGATCGTGCAGAACGGCGACGCCTCGGCGATGCCGGAAGTGCTGGCGGCGATCCATGCGACCGGCGGGCTGGATTACAGCCGCCAGCGTGCGGAGGAATATGCTGCGGCCGCCGAACGTGCGCTGGATGGCCTCGCCGACAACGACGCCGTGGCCGCCCTGCGCGGGCTGGCCCGTTATGCGGTGCAGCGTTCGCACTAAGCCCGTTTCCGGGATCCGATTTTGGTAGTGCCGGCCGCTGGCCGGCAACTCGCATGGCCAACAC
>JAEXNZ010000232.1 GCA_023439425.1 Pseudomonadota bacterium | reverse complement strand
GCCCCACTGCGGGTTGTGCTCGCTGCCCACGGTGAAGTCCAGGCTTCCGCCCTTCTGCACAAAGCTCGCCGGCAACCAGCTTTCCTCACTGGCCTTGCCGTTGACCTTCAACCCTTGCACAAACGGCGCATCCATCGCCGCACCCTTGGCGGCAATGGTGATCTTCGCACCCGGCCGTTCAATCACCGCTTCCGGGAACAACGGGCTGCCAATCACCAGGTCCGCTCGGCCGGGATACACCGGGTACAGCCCCAGTGCCGACCACACGTACCACGAGGACATCTGGCCGAGGTCATCATTGCCCGGCATGCCTTCCGGCGCGTTGGTCCAGATCTGCTTCATCGCCTGGCGCACGGTGGCCTGGGTCTTCCACGGCTGGCCAACGAAGTTGTACAGCCACGGCGCGGCGATGGAGGGTTCGTTGTCGAGCTCGGCGTGCAGCGGACCGGACTTGGTCACCGCCCAGCTGCCATCTTCCTTGCGGAAGAACGCATCCAGCCGTTGAATCGCGGCCTCGCGCCCGCCCATCACCGCAATCAGACCAGCCGGGTCGAACGGCACCATCCACAGGTACTGCGCGCCGCTGCCTTCAACGAACTCCTCATCCGACGCCGGATCGAACTTCGGCCAGCTGCCATCGGCATTGCGCGGCTGGATGTAACCGGCCTGCGCGGTGGCCTTCGGGTTGTACAGATTGCGCCACCAGCCGGAGCGTTCGCGGAACAGCGTCGCTCCCGCCTTGTCGCCAGCAGCAGTGGCCAGCTCGGCCAAGCCGAAATCTGCCGCGGCCATTTCCAGCGTGTCCGATGCGGTGCCCCAGCCCGGTGCACCGACCGGCATGTACTTGAGCTTCATCCACTGGTCCAGACCCGGGCGCTGGCCGACGCACAGCACCGGGCAGCCGCGCCGACTGAGGTCACGTTCGGTCGGAACAGTGGCAGCCTTCTTCAGCGAAGCGTAGGCACGCGCCAAATCGAACGTGCGCCCACCGAAGGCATGGATGGCCGCCACCGATGGCGGCGACGGATCGCCGTTCATCACGCCGGTCGGGCCGGTCAGGTGCGTCCAACGGTCCCACACGCCGCCATTCTGGTCGGCCTGGTTGAGCAGCGACTGGGCAATATCCGAACCCACCTGCGGCTGCAGCAGGGTCACCAGCTGCAGCTGCGAGCGGTACACGTCCCAGCCGGAGTAGTTGGCGTACTGCGCCTTCTGACCCTTGGACAGGGTGTGCACCTTGCCGTCGATGCCGCGATAGCGGCCGTCGCCGTCACTGAACAGATTCGGGGCCAGCAGCGTGTGGTACAGCGCGGTGTAGAACACGGTGCGCTCGTCCGGGGTGCCGCCGCTGATCTTCACCTGCCCCAGCTGACGGTTCCAGGCCGCACGCGCGGCCGCCTGGGTGGCGGCCAGCGTGGTGCCCACCGGGCTTTCAAGGCGCAGATTGGCGCGCGCGCCGGCTTCGTCCACATAGGAAATGCCGATGCGCGCGGTCACCACCGGACTGCGCTTGGCGTCGAAGCTGATCCAGCCACCGGCACCCTTGCCCACCGGCGGATGCCCCTGCGTACCGTACGTAGTGCCACCACCGCCTTCGCGCGCACCCTTCTGCACGTCTTCATCGCGCCAGGTGCCACCCACCTCGAACGGCTGATCGAACTCGGCGACGAAGTGCAACGTGTAATAGCTTTCGCGGCGGTCTTCGGCAAGGTAGCCGCAGAAGTTGCCGGAGGTCACCGTGCCACGCACGGTGCGCGTGGCCGGATCGATCACGATGGTGGAGTCGCTGCTGCCGACTTCGCTGTCAGAGGTGCGGAACAGCAGGTTGGCCGGTTTGTCGGCCGGGAATGAGAACTGCCCTACCGCCGTGCGGTCGGTTGCACCCAACCCGACGGTGACCCCGTTGTCGAGGGTGAGCTGGTACGCACCAGGACTGGCCGTTTCGCGCTTGTGATTCAGGCCACTGGCGTAGCGCAGGCCGGCCTGCACCGACGAGGGCGACATCTCCACTGCCGTGGTGACGGGCATGATCGGCACATCACCGCTGGCCCCGGTGCAGCCGGTGCCGTTGACGTGGGTCAGGCTGAAGCCGCGTACGCCGTTGCCGCGCCATTCGTAGCCGCCGGGCGCGGCAATGGCGAAGCGCTTGCCGGGCAGCGGGGTCATTTCAGGACTGAAGGCGACCATGCCGAATGGCATCTGCGGGCCGGGGTAGACATTGCCCGCGTTGGTGGTGCCGATGAACGGATTGACCTCGGCGGCGAGGTCAGCGGCCTGCAGGGCGCAGGGGGCGGCGGTGAGGACCAGCGAAGCAGCAACCAGCATCGTACGGTGCACTACGGACTCCCTTGTGGGTCAGGCCACGCAGGGCGCGGCGACGGTTCGAGTCTAGCCGAGCCCGTTGGCCCCGTAGCATGTCGTTGGTCACGGATTTCGACCGATCTAAACCGGGATTTTCTTAATGCGTCTTCACGGTCTCGCCGGTATCCACGATGCCGCCTTCGATGCTCTCCTTGGGTGCCTTCACCCGCTCCATGAAGTCGGCCAGCATCACCGTCCGGCAGTGCTCCACGCTCTGCCCGTCGCGCTCGGCGAACATGCGCGCGGCGTGCTCGAACAGGTCCGACAGCAGCTCACCGAAGTCTTCTGCGCCACCGCTGAGGTCGGAGTTGAGGGTGACATGCAGCTCTTCATGCGCGGCCCACAGGCGCATGATCTCGAACGCCTCCGGGTCGCTGAGAACGCCATCGGGGATACGCAGTTCGTCCGTGTACATGTCTCACTCCTCAAATGGAGGGCACCAGGTATGGGGCCCATCGAAGCCACGGTAAGATGGCGTCGCTTGTTCCGTCAATGGATGCCCTGTGCGTACTGTCCACGCGCTTCGTTACATCACCCCGCTTCGCGAAGGGGGTTCCCTGCCCGCCGTGGTCGAGACCGACGACGAGGGGATGGTGGTACTTAAATTCCGGGGCGCAGGCCAGGGCCCGAAGGCGCTGATCGCCGAGCTGATTGCCGGCGAACTGGCCCGGACGCTGGGGTTGCCGATTCCGGAGATCGTTCTCGTGGAGCTGGACCGCGAGTTCGCCCGCACCGAGCCCGACCCGGAAATCCAGGACCTGATCCGCGCCAGCGAGGGGCTGAACCTGGGCAGCGATTACCTGCCCGGGGCGATCAACTACGACCCGGCGGCGATGCCGGTGGATGCCGAGCTGGCCTCGCGGATCGTGTGGTTCGATGCCTTCACCAGCAATGTGGATCGCACCGCGCGCAATCCGAACCTGATGGTGTGGCACCGCAAGCTGTATCTGATCGACCACGGCGCGGCGATGTATTTCCATCACGACTGGGCCAATGCAGGCGAGGCCTGCGAGAAGCCGTTCGCACTGATCCGCGACCATGTGCTGCTGCCGTTCGCCACCCGGATTGCCGACGTGGATGATGCGCTGGCCGCATTGCTGACCGATGCGGAAATCGAGCGCATTGTGGCACTGGTACCGGACAGCTGGCTGGTGGATGAGCCGTTCTTCGACAGCCCGGCGGCGTACCGTCAGGGTTACATCGACTATCTGAAACGCAGGCTGCGTGCCCGCGCCGCGTTCGTCCAGGAGGCCGTCCGTGCCCACGCTGCACACGTATGACTATGCGGTGATCCGCGTGGTGCCGCGGGTCGAACGCGAAGAGTTCATCAACGTCGGGGTGATCGTGTCCTGCCCGGGCGCGCGTCACCTGCAGGCGGCAATCGAGATCGATGTGGCGCGGATGCAGGCGTTCGCGCCGGGGTTGGATCTCGAGGCGCTGCAGCCGTGGCTGGATGCGATTGTGGCGATCTGCCGTGGCGATGCAGGTGCAGGCCCGATTGCGCAGTTGCCGGCACGGGCGCGTTTCCACTTTTTGACTGCAAAGCGCAGTTCGATTGTGCAGATGTCGAGCACGCATGTGGGCCGCACGGCGGACCCGGAAGGTGTGGTGGAGCATTTGATGCGGAAGATGGTGCGGGTGCCTGCTGCATGACGTTGGGCGCAACGGGACGCGCCAAATCGTCGGACAACACGGAATGCGTCTTCGTAGAGCCGGGCTTGCCCGGCTGCCGTTGGCGGAAGGTGTCAAGCGAAGAGCAGCCG
>JAEXNZ010000176.1 GCA_023439425.1 Pseudomonadota bacterium | reverse complement strand
ATGCCAGCCGTGCGAGGAGCCGGCCAGCGGCCGGCACTACCGGTAGAATGCCCCCATGAAAATCGCCTCCTGGAACGTCAATTCGCTCAACGTGCGCCTGCCGCACCTGGAACAGTGGCTCACCGCCTTCGCCCCGGATGTCGTTGGCATCCAGGAAACCAAGATGGAAGACCACAAGTTCCCCGACGCCGTGCTGGCCGGGCTCGGCTATCGCAGCGTGTTTGCCGGGCAGAAGACCTACAACGGCGTGGCGCTGCTGTCGCGCGAACCGGCACAGGACGTGCAGATCGGCATTCCCGGCTTCGAGGACGAGCAGAAGCGCGCCATTGCCGGCACCGTCAACGGCGTGCGCATCATCAACTTGTACGTGGTCAACGGCCAGGACATCGGCACAGACAAGTACGAGTACAAGCTGCGCTGGCTGGAAGCCGTGCACGGCTGGGTCGCCGAGGAACTGAAGAAATACCCGGAGCTGATCGTGATGGACGACTTCAACATCGCCCCCGAAGGCCGCGATACCCACGACCCGCTGGTGTGGAACGAGAACCACATTCTCACCTCCACCGCCGAGCGCGGTGCGCTGCACAAGCTGCAGCAGCTGGGCCTGCATGATGCGTTCCGTCTGCACAACGATGAGGACGGGGTATTCAGCTGGTGGGATTACCGCGCTGCGGGTTTCCGTCGGAATCTGGGCCTGCGGATTGATCTGACGCTGGTGTCTGACGCGCTCAAGGCGCGTGCGGTGGCGGCGGGGATTGATCGCGAACCGCGCACCTGGGACCGGCCGAGTGATCATGCGCCGGCGTGGGTGGAATTGGGTTGAAATGAAAAGACCCGGCGGTAAGCCGGGTCCAAGCTTTCCGTGGTTGCCGGCCAGCGGCCGGCACTACCGGATGCTCTTTCTGGTGAAGAGATTCACTATCGCCAGCAGGATCACCGCGCCGATCAATGAGAACAGGAACGTGCGGATGGTGATCGCTTCGTTGATGCCACCGCCGAACAGCCAGCCGGCGAGCAATGCGCCGACAATGCCGACCACGATGTTGAGGATGATGCCCTGCTGTGCATCGCGGCGCATGATGATGCTGGCCAGCCAGCCCACCACGCCACCTACGATCAGCCAGATGATGATGCCCATGATCTTGACTCCCGGTTTGTCGGTGCGACGGCGCAAGTTGACGGCAGATGCCGTGAAGTTGCCGTGCAATCGCGCCCACAACGCATTCGCATGAGCTTGCCGGCCACTCTCGAAGGGCCGTGGCGCTTCGGCCCGGTCGCGGTCTGGAAGCTGCCGCACGTACACGGCACCCGCGGCGAGCCGCAGGCGCGCGTCCTGCTGGCCGAACAGCTGGGCGGCCAGCCGGAGGACCTGCCACTGCTGCGCGACGAGCGTGGGCGGCCCGAGCTGGACGGCCATCTGGCCCACCTGGGCACCGGATGGAGCCACAGCCATGGCCTGTTGCTGGTGGCACTGGGCGAGGGCGTACGCCTTGGGGTGGACCTGGAGCCGCTGCGCCCGCGCCCGCGCATGCGCGAGATCACCGAGCGCTTCTTCCATCCGGCCGAGGTTGAGTGGCTGCTGGGCCTGGACGAAGCCGGCCTGAACCACTGGTTCTTCCGCGTGTGGTGTGCCAAGGAAGCCCTGCTCAAGGCGCAGGGGCAGGGCATTTCGTTCGGCCTGCACCGGCTGCAGTTGGCAGCGGCGGCCGATGGCACCCTCCACCTGGCCTGGTGCGACCCGGAACTGGGCCCGGCCAGCCGCTGGCACCTGCACGAGTGGCAGGCCGCCCCGGACTTCCGCGCCGCGCTGGCCTGGTACGCGCGCTGAGCGCGGCCGGCATTCCGGCAATCCCTGCGATAATGCCGGCATGACCGCACACACTCTTCCCCCCGGTGTGGCCGACGCGCTTGAGCGTGGCCTGGCCGCGATGCAGCTTGACGCCGCCCTGGCCGCGCCGTTGCTGCAGTACCTGACCCTGCTCGCCCGCTGGAACAAGACCTACAACCTGACCGCCATCCGCGACCCGCTGGAGATGGTCACCCGCCACCTGCTCGACTCGCTGGCCATGCAGCCGCACCTGGAGCACGGCACCCTGGCCGACCTTGGCACGGGTCCCGGGCTGCCCGGCATTCCGTTGGCCATCGCCCGCCCGCAGCTGCAGGTCACCCTGGTGGAAAGCAACGGCAAGAAGGCCCGCTTCATGCGCGAAGCCGTGCGCCAGCTCGGGCTGACCAATGCCCGCGTGGCCGAATCCCGTGCCGAGGCGCTGGCCGAACCAGGCGCATATGACAACCTGACCGCGCGCGCCATGGACACCCTGGCCGGAATCATCGAGGTCGGTGGGCACCTGTTGCGCCCGGGTGGTCGTCTGCTGGCCATGAAGGGCGTTTACCCCCACGACGAGATCGCCCAGCTGCCGGCTGGCTGGACCGTGGAAACCGTACTGCCGCTGCATGTTCCGGGCCTGACCGGCGAGCGTCACCTGGTCGTGGTGGCCGGTCCGTGAGCCGCCGCCGGGCGGGTCGCAAGCCCCTTTCGGCGCATCTCACAGTGCATGACACGCCCCTTATACGCATAATGACCAGTCCCACTCCCTGCCGATGAGGCTCACCCGCATGGCCCGCATCATCGCCATCGCCAACCAGAAAGGTGGCGTCGGCAAGACCACGACCGCCGTCAATCTGGCCGCTGCCCTGGCTGCTGCGCCCAAGCGCGTGCTGCTGGTCGACCTCGATTCGCAGGGCAACGCAACCATGGGCAGTGGTGTGGACAAGCGCGAAGTGGTCGCGTCCACCTGCGACCTGCTGCTGGGTGAAGTCACCGCCGAACAGGTGCGCGTCACCGCGCCGGAAGGCTACGACCTGCTGCCGGGCAACATCGACCTGACCGCCGCCGAAATCCAGCTGATGGACCAGGGCGAGCGCGAGCAGCGCCTCAAGCGGGCCTTGGCTCCGATCCGCGACCAGTACGACTTCATCCTGATCGACTGCCCGCCGGCGCTGTCGCTGCTGACCCTGAATGCCCTGGCCGCCGCCGATTCGGTGATCGTGCCGATGCAGTGCGAGTACTACGCGCTGGAAGGCCTGAGCGCGCTGGTGGAAACCATCGAAGCGCTGCGTGCCAGTCTCAATCCCACGCTGGAAATCGAAGGCGTGCTGCGCACCATGATCGATGTGCGCAACAACCAGGCCAACGCGGTCTCGGCCGAACTCACCGAGCATTTCGGTGACCGCGTGTTCCGCACCATCGTGCCGCGCAACGTGCGCCTGGCCGAAGCGCCCAGCCATGGGCAGAGCATCGTCGGCTACGACCGCGCCTCGCGCGGCGGTGTGGCCTACCTCGGGTTGGCCGGCGAGATCATCCGCCGCAACCACCAACGCAACACGGCCGGTACGGCCATGGAGACCGCCTGATGACCAGCAAGCCCGCCCTCGGCAAGAAACGCGGCCTCGGCCGTGGCCTCGACGCCCTGCTCGGGCCCAAGGGCGCGGTCACCCAGGTGCAGCAGGCCACGGCCGTGGTCGAACCGCTGCCGGGTGAAGTGCTGCGCAAGCTGCCGGTGAAGCAGCTGCAGCCAGGCAAGTACCAGCCGCGCCGCGAGATGGACCCGACCAAGCTCGACGAGCTGGCCGAGTCGATCAAGGCACAGGGCGTGATCCAGCCGATCCTGGTGCGCCAGCTGGCAGCTGACAGCTATGAGATCGTCGCCGGCGAACGCCGCTGGCGCGCCTCGCAGCTGGCCGGGCTGGACGAAGTGCCGGTGGTGGTGCGCGAGCTGGAAGACCGCACCGTCATCGCGATGGCGCTGATCGAGAACATCCAGCGCGAAGACCTCAACCCGCTGGAAGAAGCCGAAGCACTGCAGCGGCTGATCTCCGAATTCACCCTGACCCACGCCGAAGCTGCACAGGCCGTCGGCCGTTCGCGCGCGGCAGTCTCCAACCTGCTGCGCCTGCTGGAACTGCCGGTCGCCATCCGTGTGCTGCTGGAAAGCCGCCGCCTGGAAATGGGTCACGCCCGCGCATTACTCACCCTGGCTCCGGAACTGGCGAGCAAGCTGGCCCAGGAAGCGGCTGACCAGGGCTGGTCGGTGCGTGAGGTTGAACACCGTGCCCAGCAGTTCGCTGCTGGCAAGGTGCCCGGCAACCTGCGCAAGAAGCCCAGCCCGGGTGCCCCGCAGGCTGACATCGCGTCGTTGGAAACCGAACTGTCTGAATCGCTCGGTGCACGCGTGGCGATCAATCACGGTCGCGGCGGCAAGGGCAAGCTGATCATCCACTACACCGATCTGGATACCCTCGACGGCGTGCTGGAAAAGCTGCGGACCCGCCAGGGCTGAGTCGCTCGGCACGTGGACAGAGACCTGCAATGACC
>JAEXNZ010000101.1 GCA_023439425.1 Pseudomonadota bacterium | reverse complement strand
GTTCCAGCTTGGTGCTGACCTTGCTGCCGGCGACGATGGCCAGCAGCGGCTGCGCCGGCGCGTGCAGGGCCTGGGCCAGCGCGTCCAGTTCGGCCATCAGCAGCGGGCCACCGGCGGCCACCGGGGCGAATCGGATCACGCCGTGGGTGGAGGCCTGCGCACGGTGCGCGGTGCCGAAGGCATCCATCACGAACACGTCGCAGAGCGCGGCGTACTTCTTCGACAGCGCTTCGTCGTCCTTGCCCTCGCCCCCGTTCATGCGGCAGTTTTCCAGCAGCACGATGGAACCCGGAGCCACCTCCACGCCGTCGACCCAGTCGCGGACCAGCGGCACGTGCACGCCCAGCAGGGCTGACAGACGCTGCGCCACCGGGGCCAGCGAATCGGCTTCGCTCCACACGCCTTCCTTGGGACGGCCCAGGTGCGAGGTCACCATGACCGCTGCGCCCTGCTCCAGTGCCCGCTTCAGGGTCGGCAGCGAGGCGGTGATGCGCTGTTCGGAGGTGATGCGGCCGTTCTCGATCGGCACGTTCAGGTCCTGGCGGATCAGCACACGCTTGCCGGAAAGGTCGAGGTCGGTCATGCGGACGATGGACATGGGGCAGCAGCTCTTGACGGAAAAGGAAAGGCGCCGCGCACGGCGCGCAGCGCCCATTGTAGCGAACGCGTATCGACCAACGGTCGGTACCTGCCGGCCAATGACGACCACCGGGTAACGACCAACGGTCGTTACCTACCCGTCGGAGGAAACCGGTAGGTGACGACCGTTGGTCGTCACGGGGCCGCCGATGGCTTCTGACGCAGCAAGGTCACCGCAAAGCCTCCGACAATCAGCACACCCAGCACCAGCAACCCCCACAGCAGCCAACGCTTCCAGTCACGTTCGGGCTGCACTGCGGCGTCGCCGCCCAGTGTCTGCGCAGCCCCCTGCACGGTAGCCAGCGCGGGCTGCCACTGCGCTCCCTGCTGTTCGCGCAGTTGCGCGAGCACCGTACCCACCGGCGCGTCGGTACGTGCCGCGCGCACGCTTCCGGCCGCCACCGTGAACGGCGGCTCGCCCTGGCTGAGGAACACCAGCGTCTCTGGCTGGTAGCCCAGCTTCAACGTCGGAGCCTGCGCCGGCTGCCCCTGGGCAGCGGTGAGCTTCCAGTAACGGTCACGGGTTGGCACGGGCAGCGCCTGTGCCTGCGACTGCCGCCGCTGCGCGCTGTCCTGCAACTGGTAGGCCACCCAGGGTCCCGCACGCACCTGCCACGGCTGGGCGGGATCGTCACGGCTGAGCAGGGTCCACTGCACCACGCTGTTGTCGGCCGTGGCGATATCCACCTGTGCCACCGGGAAGCGTCCGTCGAGCACGTACTCGAACTCGCCCGGCGCACCCGCCTTGCCCGGCAGCGAACGCCATTGCCAGTCGATGGCCTGCAGCGTCGACATCGGTTCGGCCTGCACGGCCGACAGTACCGGCAGCGTGCCGATGGAAGCGGGCAGGATGCGGATGTACTTCGCTTCGCGGCCGATGAAGACGCGGCGCTGCTGCAGGCGATTGCCGTCCTGGGCAAGGTCCACCAACGGAACGTCGTCATTGATCAGCTGCCAGTTCTGCAGGTCGTTGCTGACATCCACGCGCACGCGCAACTGCACTGCCGGTCCGGACTGCCAGTCCAGCCGCAGCGCCTGCAGCGCTGCGTCCAGCTTGCTGGCGTCAACCAGCCAGCCGCCAGGCTGCGCGCTGCTGCCGGTGCGCCCCAGACGCGCTTCCACGCGGCGCACACTGCCGTCGGTGTTGCGCTCGGTCAGCAACTGCAGGTCATCGCCACCCGCACTACCCTGCACAGGCAGCGCGAACCAGGGCAGCGGCTGCAGCGGCGTGAGCTGCGCCACGGGTTGCTCGGCACTGAACAGCGCAGCGGGCAGCGGCTGACCCTGTGCGTTGAAGATCTGGATGTCCTTCAACTGCGGCGACACCGCACTGCGGTACTGGGCTTCGCCGAGCGTGAGTTTGTACGCACCGGCCTGCGGCGCAGACAGCTGCAACGGCCACTGCTCGCGATAGATCTGGCGCGCGTCGTCGGCCAACGCAAGCAATGGCGCGGCGAACAGAAAAAGTCCGGTCAGGACGTGGCAGACACGATTCACGGTGCATTCTCCACAGCAGATTCGGCGGCGCGCGGCGGAGCCGGTGCCAGGTAGCCCACGACCGTGCACAACAGGCCGTAGGCGATGAACGAGGCAATGCCGAGCAGGTTGCCCAGGTGCTGGCGGTCGATCAGCACCAGCTTGGCCAGCACCACGCCCATCAGTACCGCACCGGCCAGCCACAGGGCGCGCTGGCCACGCCGCGAGCCCCACACCCAGCTGATCACGCCCAACACGCTCCAGACCACGGTCAGGCTGGTCTGGGCCAGCGTGGAGGACCACAACTGCTCATTCCAGGCCACTCCGCCCCAATGGTGTACGGCGTGCAGGGTAATGCTGGTCAGCATGGCGAAGCCTGCCACCGCCAGCAGCGGGATGCGCTGGGCCTTCATCTCCGGAGTTTCGGGCTCACCCCAGAGCCAGCGCGCGACCAGCACCAGCGCAGCCAGCTGAGCCAGTTCCAATGGATTGAACAGCGGCACCCAGGGCAGCGGCGCAGCACTGCCGGGGACGAACATGAAGCCGCACCAGGTCGCCAGCAACACCGCAAACAACGTGCCGCGCAGCGCAGGACGACTGCCATCGAAGTGTTCGCCCAGCGGCAGCGTCAGCCAGCGCCAGCGATACAGCGACACGGTCGCCAGCAGCAACCACGGCAGCAGCGCCGTTGCCAGTGCCCAGCCTTGTGCCAGCGCGAAGCGCTGGGCCAGCCAATTGGCCGTCAGGGTCAACACGGTAGGCCACAACAGCCACCAGACGAACTGGGCGGACACCGCTGCACGTCCGGAACCGGCGCGAAGACACCACAGGCTGCGGATGCCCAGCACGGCGAACACCGCCCAGGCCAGCGCGCCGTAACCCGCAAATGGCTGGTCATGCCTGTACACCTGCAGCAGCGCAAGCGGGAACGCGCATAGCAGCATGACCAGCGTGGTCAGCACCAACGCACGTGCCGGCTGGCGACGGTGCATTTCAGCCGCCAGCCAGGCAGTGACGGCCACCAGCACCAGCGTCGCGTCTGGCACGCTGCTGCGTGCGACGAAGCGGCCGATTTCATGGCTGAAGGTCCCCAGCCACCAAAGCAGGCCCCACAGGTAGTAGACGATGGCCGGCGCCTCCTTGTCGGCGCGGCGACAGCTCCAGGCGGATGCAAACCCGGCCACGGCCAGCAGCAGCCCGCTCATGAAGGTCGGATTGGCCACGGCGGTGCCGTCGAAGCGCCAGTAATCGGCACCGACCACGAACGCGAACGCCGCGCCCAGTTGCAGCAGGGCACCGGCGATCTGCGGCAGCAGACGCTGCTGGCGCAGGCCGAGCCAGACCAGCCCGGCACCTTCCAGCGCGAAAATGCTGGCGGTGGCACGCGCCGACAGCGCCAGTGGCACCGCCAACGTGGCGAAGCCAACGGCCAGCACCGCATGGCACTGGCCCAGTGCGGCGTAGCGCTCGCGACGGATCAGCACCCAGCCCAGGCCGGCGTACAGCGCCGCCAGCGCCAGCGCGCACAACGCCAGCAGCAGGCGGTCGTCGTGCAGCATACCGGCCTGCAGCAGGAACGCGATCAACGGGGTGCCAAACACCAGGCTGCCGTCGATGAGGTCGCGTTTCTCCGCCGGCTGGCGGCGCGCGTACAGCAGCGGAATGACCAGGTAGAACACAAAGAACAGCAGCAGGAACGGTTCAGTGCTGGCGAACTTGTCGGGGTGGTACTGCAGCACACCCCAGAAGGTGCCGATGCCGAAGGTGAAGGCAAAGCCGAGCAGGTTGAGCACGCGCCACGGACGCCACCAGGCAATGGCGAGAATGGCGGCGTTGAGCACGGCGTAATACGAGAACAGCGCCACTTGGTTGCCACTGCCGGTGGACAGCCAGATCGGGGCCATGAAGCCGGCCAGGATGCCGAGCACGGCCAAGGTGCGTGAGTTCTGCACCACGGCCAGCACGCCCAGGCCGGCGATCAGCAGCACGCTGAAGCCGAAGGCAATGCCGGGATCGAGCAGCCCATAGCGTTTGAAGGCGGCGAAGATGGTGAGCAGCAGGATGCCGATCGCCCCGCCCTGCAGCGCCAGCGCGAACAACCGCCGGCGCTCGCGCTGCACCCAGCCGAACACCAGCAGGCCCAGCGCACCGGCGGCAATACCGGCCAGGCGCAGTTCGATGGGGGCATTGAGCCAACCCTGGTCACTGGCGTACTTGAGCAGCGCGGCAACACCGGCCAGCAGCACCAGCATGCCGATCTTGACCGGCACGTTGCCTTCGGTGAACCAGGCTTTGACCGTATCGATGGCGCGTTCGATGACGTTTGGCCCCTGCGGGACGGCAGGTGCCGACGGGGTGACCGGCGCGCGCGGCGGCAGCGGCGGGGGTGCGGCGCGGGCGGCGACGGGAGCGGGTGTTGGAACCGCTTCGGGCACCGGTACCGGCACCACGGGCGCGGCCGGCACTTCCGGCACGGCGGGCGCACTTTCACGCCATGCCTGGGTCGCAGGCGGTTCGGACACCGTCGCAGCGTCCGTCGCGTAGCGCGCCTCCTCCAGCGCAGCAACACGCCGGCGCAGCCCACCAATCATCACCAACGCCACCAGCAGCAGCACGGGCATGGCCAACAGGACCAGCACGGCCAGGACAATCAACGCTTCCATTCCACGTCATCCTCGATCAATCGCCGCACCCTTCCCCGAGGGTGGGTACCTGCGGCACGGGGTCATCCTACCTGATGTGCCCGGTTCGGCAGGTTCCCGACTGCGGTTGCAAAGATCACGTAGAGCCGGGCTTGCCCGGCTGCTGTTGGTTCCAGGCGAACAGCCCTCTGCTGCCGGTCTACGTGTCTGGGGCCACGTGCATTTGATTTGCCATGGCCACCGACGCACTGTCGATGGCGGTTCGGGGTGGGCTGGAGGGGGCGTGAGCCGCATGGATGCGGCGATCGAGGCTACACGGACGT
>JAEXNZ010000120.1 GCA_023439425.1 Pseudomonadota bacterium | reverse complement strand
GGCCCGGGCCGTGGTAGGTCACCTGGCCGCCGCGGTCGACGTGCAGCACCGGAATGTCGCCAGGGGCCAGCACGTGCTCGTCCTTGCCGGCCAGGCCGAGGGTGAACACCGGGTCGTGCTCGACCACCCACAGCTCATCGGCGCTGTCGTCGTTGCGCGCGTCGGTGAAACGCTGCATTGCATGCCAGACCGGGGCGTAAGGCTGGCGGCCGAGGTCGCGCACCAGCGCCGGGCGGGCGGCCCGCTGCCCGGGGGCAGCGGCGTCGAGGGAGCAGTCGCTTACAGCGTCCACTTCACTTCCGGGTGGTCGCGCAGGGCCTCGTGGGCGCTGTCGTACTGTTCGCGGCTGTCGGCCTTGAACACCAGCCGTACGGACACGTATTTGCCATTGGACGAGGTCTTCCAGCTGATGCGCTCTTTCAGCACATCGACGCCGGCGGCCTGCAGCAGGCGGGGAAGTTCATGCTCCAGCCCGATGTTGGCCGCACCCATGGCGCTGAGCTCGAACTGACCGGGGAACTGGAAGCCGTGTTCAGGGTTGTCAGACTTGATTTCCATGGCGGGATTATGGGGACGAAAGCGACGAAACCCAAGCGTGGCGGGATCATGCGCACAGCGTCGCCCAACCGGACATGAAAATCCGGCTTCATTCACAGCACAGTCCAGTGCATGCGCGGCGTTGAGGCCGCCTCACGTCTTCACTACGCTGTCTGCGCATAAAAATAAGCCAATTCAGTCAGCGGAACCATCATGCGTTTGAAGCCTTTCGCGTTGCCGGCCGCGCTTGCCGGTGTGCTTGCCGTAGCCGCGCCTGTCGCACAGGCGGCCGAACAATGTGGTCCTGATGCCATGCGCGACCACCCGCCCCAGGTCAACTTCCGTGTCGACAACGACCTGTTCGGCGGGGCCGACCAGGACCAGGGCTACACCAACGGGGCCCAGATCACCCTGGTTTCGCCGAACCTGGTGGACTACACCGACGACCCCTGCCTGCCGCGCCTGGCGCGCTGGGTGAACCGCCATCTGGAGCGGCTGGCTCCGGGCGAGTTCGAGCAGCAGAACATGATCTTCAGCTTCGGCCAGGCGATCTACACGCCGAAGGACTTCACCCGCAAGGACCTGATCGAGGACGACCGCCCCTACGCCGGCGTGCTGGTGGGCAGCTTCGGCTATAACGCCCGGCGGGGCGACCGCCTGCAGACCACCCAGCTGACCTTGGGCGTGGTCGGGCCGTGGGCGCTGGGCGAAGAGGTCCAGGACGCGGTACATGACGCGCTGGGCGACGAGAAATTCCAAGGCTGGGACAACCAGTTGCACAACGAGCCGGTGATCATGCTGACCCACGAGCGCATGCGGCGCTGGCCGGCCGATGCCAGCGAGAACCTGGGCGGCTGGGGCTGGGATGCGATCAGCCACTACGGCGGTGCCGTCGGCAATCTGAGTACCCACCTCAACGGCGGCGGCGAAGTGCGCTTCGGCTGGAAGCTGCCGGACGACTTCGGCAGCACCCCGCTGCGTCCGGCCGGCGAGAACACCGCGCCCACGCGTGGCGGCAAGCCCAGCGGCTGGTCGTTCCACCTGTTCGCCACGACCGACGCGGCGTGGGTGGTGCGTGACATCACCCTGGACGGCAACACCTTCCGCAACAGCCACAGCGTGGACAAGCGTCCGTTCGTGGCCCAGGCCGGTTACGGCCTGGCGATCATGTACAACCGCTGGAAGTTCGCCCTCGCCCGCTACCACAGCACCCGCGAGTTCGATGGGCAGGAGCAGTCGCCGATCTATGGGTCGTTCACCATCTCCAGGTCGCTGTAAACGACCGGCATTCCCCAAAAAAAAGGCCCGCGATGCGGGCCTTCTTTTTTATTCCGATTCCCACCACATCAGGAAGCTGTGCCACAGGCGCTTGAAGAAGCCGGCCTCTTCCACCGCAGCCACGGCCACCAGCGGGGCTTCCGCCACCACCTTGCCGTCCAGGGTGACCTTCAGCGTACCGATCGGCTGGCCGGCGGTGAACGGGGCTTCGAGGGTCTTGGGCACGTCGATGCTCGGCTTGAGGTCGTTGTAGCGACCGCGCGGCACGCTTACCAGCAGCGGCTGGGCCACGCCCAACTGCACGTTGTCAGCCTGACCCTTCCACACCTTGTGTTCGGCCACGGCCTTGCCCGGCTCGTACATGCGGTGGGTTTCGAAGAAGCGGAAGCCCCAGTTGAGCAGGGCGAGGCTGTCGTCGGCACGCTGCTTCTCCGAAGCACCGCCCAGCACGACCGCGATCAGGCGCTGATCACCGCGCTGGGCCGAGCTCATCAGGCAGTAGCCAGCTTCCGAGGTGTGACCGGTCTTGATGCCGTCAACGCTGGCGTCGCGCCACAGCAGCAGATTGCGGTTGGGCTGGGTGATGCTGCCCACGGTGAATTCCTTCACCTTGTTGTAGGCGTAGGTTTCCGGGTAGTCACGCACCATCGCCCGGCCCAGCAGTGCCAGGTCGTAAGCGGTGGTCTGGTGGCCCGGCGCACTGAGGCCGTGCGCGTTGACGAAGTGCGAGTTCTTCATGCCGATCTTGGCGGCATAGCTGTTCATCAGCGACGCAAAGGCTTCTTCGCTGCCCGCCACGTGTTCGGCCAGCGCGATGGCGGCGTCGTTGCCGGACTGGATCGCCATGCCCTTTTCCATGTCTTCCAGACGCGCGGTCTGGTTGACCGGGAAGCCGCTGTAGCTGCCGTCGGTGCCCGCACCGCCCTCGCGCCAGGCGCGTTCGCTCATCATCACCTGGTCGTCCGGACGGACCTTGCCGTTCTTCACTTCGGCGGCGATCACGTACGAGGTCATCACCTTGGTGATGCTGGCCGGGGCAAGCTGTGCATGGATGTTCTCACCCGCCAGCGCCTGGCCGGTGGCGTAGTCCATCAGGATCCAGGCCTTGGACACGCTGGGCACCGGGGCCGGCGGCGTGGCGACGGTGGCCGGTGCGGTGGCCGCCGGCGCGGGAGCGGGGACGGGCTGCGGGGTCTGGGCGGAAACCATGCCCACGACCAGCGTCGTGGCCAGGGCGGCAGCGGCAAAGCGGAATTTCATCGGACAACAAGCTCCAGGGGCGCCAAGGGGGATGACAAAGGGGTGATACGGGGCGGGCCATTGTAGGCCCATGCGCTGCTGGCACGCGGTCAGGCGCGCCGGGACTGGCCATTCATTCTTTTACGATCTGCGGCGAGCCAAAGCCCAGACCCACGATACGGCCGGCAAGTTCCGTCGCACTGGCATGGTCGGATGCAGGAACCCGCAAGCGCCACAGGGTGCGGCCGCCGCTGACGATGTCACTGATGCTGGCCCCGACAATACCGGCGGTGGACAGCTGGCCCAGTGCGCGGGTGGCGTTGTCACGGCTGGCGAAGCTGGCCACCTGCAGCAGCACGGTACCCACCTGCTGGGTCAGCGTGGGGTTCGCCGCGGGAGCAGGCGCGGTGGCCACCACGGGTGCCGGGCGTACCGGCGCAGCCGGCGGCAGCTCGCTGACACTGACCGGGCCGGTATCCAGGGAGGCGGCCTGGGTCGCCGCAGGCGGGCGGTTGCCGGTGGCCGGTGATGCCGCCGGTAACGCGCCCACCAGCCGGTCCATGTCGCTGGGACGGGCCGGTGCGGGCGCTGCGGCAGCGGCTGGCGGTGCCGCGCGTTGCTCGCGGCGCGACGGTTTGACTGCCAGCAACGGCTCTTCCCCGGGCTGTAACGCGCGCACTTCCACGTTGCCGGTACCGCGCTGGGTAATGCCCAGGCGCACCGCGGCGGCGTAGCTGAGGTCGATCACCCGGCCGTCGTGGAACGGGCCACGGTCGTTCACCCGCACCACCACCGACTCGCCATTGTCCAGGTTGGTGACCCGGGCAAAGCTGGGCAGCGGCAGGGTTTTGTGCGCGGCCGTGAAGGCGTACATGTCGTACACCTCCCGGTTGGAGGTCAGGCGGCCGTGGAATTTCGAGCCGTAGTACGAGGCGGTGCCCTTCTCGGCATAGCCCTTGGTCTTGTCCATCACCTGGTACTGCTTGCCGAGCACCACGTAGGGCGACTTGTTGCCCACCGCCGAGCGCGGCAGATCGACCACGTCCGGCTCGGGAATACAGGCCACGTCCGGCACGTAGGTGGGGGTGCTGTCATTCACACCGGGCTTGTAAAGGCCACCGGCGCGGTAGTTGCCGCGGGTGCTGGGGTCTTCGGTAGCGGCCTGGTACGGCGAGCCCTCCGGGCAATGGCTGGGCCGGTTGCTGCTGCCCTTGCCCTGCACCAGCGCGCCGGTGCTCTTGCCGCTGCCACCGGCGCTGGCCGGCTTCTTCGGTGCGCTGCTGCATGCGGCCAGAGCCAGCACCAGCAGCCCGACCATCAATCCCCTGCACTGCGCGAAGGTGTTCATGCCGGCGGCAGCTCCTGACCGGCGATGGCCTGTGACAGCTGGTACACCGCCATCGCGTACATCTTGGAAAGGTTGTAGCGGGTGATCGCGTAGTAGTTCTGGAAGCCCAGCCAGTACTGCTTGCCGTTACTGGCTTCGAGCGTGACCGGGGTGGCGGTCAATCCGGCTGGCACGCTGCCGATGGGCTGGTAGCCGCGCTGGGCCAGATCAGACAGCGTCCAGCTCGGCGTCCAGTCGGTGGGATCAAAGGATGCGCGCCCCTCGGCCAGGGTGGCCTGCACCGCGACCGGACCACCGCGCACCCAGCCGCCCTTCTTGACGAAGTAGTTGGCGATGGACGAGAACACGTCGTCATAGCTGTTGAACAGATCGCGGCGGCCATCGCCATTGCCGTCCACGGCGAAGTCCTGGTAGCTGGACGGCATGAACTGGCCCATGCCCATCGCGCCGGCATAGCTGCCCTTGATCGCGGTGATGTCCAGTCGTTCGTCGCGGGTGAGTGCGAACAGGCGCGACAGTTCATCGCGGAAATACAGTTCGCGGCGCACCTCGCGTTCCAGCTTGGCCGGGTCGCCGCTGCGCGGATAGTTGAAGGCCAGCGTGTACAGCGCATCGAGCACGCGGTAGCTGCCGGTGTTGGCTCCGTAGCTGGTTTCCACGCCGATGATGGCAACGATCACTTCCGCCGGCACACCGGTGCGTTCCTGCACGCGCATCAGCTCATCGCGGTGCTGGGCGAGGAATTTCTTTCCGCCGTCGATGCGCGCCTGGCTGATGAACATCGGCCGGTATTCGTTCCACGGCTTGACCCGCTCGGCCGGCCGCGACATCGCGTTGATGATCGGCTGGCGCACTTGTGCCTGGGCCAGGGTGGCTTCGATCTGCGCAGCGGGAATGTTGTAGCGGGTGGCGGTATCGCGCACGAAGTTGGCGCGCGCTACTTCAAACGGCACCGGGGTCAGATCCACCGGCGGCGCGGTAACGGCGGCCGCTTCCGGCGCGGCCTCAGCCGGCCCTTTGTGCGCCGCGCCTGGCTTGTTGGGCGCACCCGATGCCTGTGGCGGCGGTGGCGGAGAAGACGGTTGGGTCG
>JAEXNZ010000009.1 GCA_023439425.1 Pseudomonadota bacterium | reverse complement strand
CGTCCACCCGGCCGCCCGCATCGACGATGACCTCGCTACCTGCGCCCATCTGTACGTCGTGGCTGTTCTGCAGGTCCAGCTGGCCGCCATTCACCCACGCCGCCTGACTGTCACGTTCGGGCTGCATCAGGCGGTTGGTCCATGTCCCACTCAGGTCGATGCGCGCCCCTTCGCCCAGGCCCACGCTGCCGCGACCATCCAGCAGGATTGCCTGCAGATTGCCATTGGGCAGTGTCTGCAGATTGCTGGCGCTCAGCGAGCCGCCATGCGCGGTAATGTCGCCGTTGATCTGGACAACAGCGGCGGTAAACACCAGCGCCGCTCCGTCCTGCAGGCGCAGGCTGCCTTCCGTGTGCAGGGTGCCGCGGGACATCAGGTCCAGGCGTCCCCATTGCTGGGCGCTCAGGGCTTCGGCGTCCATCCAGAAGGTGTTGCTGCGGCCCGTCTCCAGCGGTGCCTGCAGATCCGCCAACGCTGGCAGCCCAACCGTATCGCCCAGGCGCACGTCGGTGGCGAACCCGCCCTCGCGGCCGCGCGCACCGTACTGGCCGAGCAGCAGCGCGGCATTGCGCGCCACGGCGGTCTGCGCCTGGGTGTAGCCGTCCTTGCCGGCATCGGGGCCGCGATCCTGACGTACGCCCTGGAAGGTGCGGGTATCGATATCACCGTCCAGCACCACGGTGGGGGCGGAAATCAGCAGCTGGCCCGCGTCCCGGCCTACGGTGTATCCGTTCTCCACCCGTCGCTCGCTGGCGATCAGCGGATTGCGGAAATTCTCGGTAACGCCCCAGCGTTCATGACTGCTTTCAAAACCACGATACAGACCTGCGAACAGCATGGCCGCCGGCGCGTCGTCCAGTCGGTACAACTGGCCATCCGTGCCGCGCAGCCAGGTCTGCTGGATGGTGCCACTGGCCACATCCAGGCTGCCACCGGCCAGGTTGATCCTTGAACCGGCCTGGGTGATCACCTCGTTGCCGCCCAGCAGCACACTGCCGCCCTGTGCGGCCCATTCGCTGACCGAGTGTCCCTGCGTGCCCAGATAGCCGCCGACCTCCAGCAGGCCACCGGCCGCGTACCAGCGTTCGGCCTCATAGCCACCGGTGCCCGCAGCGACATGAATCAGCTGGCGGCGATCAATCCACGCCTCATTGTTGTTGAGACTGTTGAGTTTGCCGCTGTCGCGGTTGTCCGGGGAATCGCGCAGTTCGTTGCCCTGCACGTTGATCTTGACGTTGTTGCTTTCCATCGAGACCTTGACCCCGACCGCACCGGATACGTCCACGCGTGCGCCATCGGCCAGCGCACTGCGCCCGGCCGCGTCGACGACCACCTGTCCGCCTGTGGCCAGGGTCAGCGACTGACCTTCGAAAGCCACATTGCCGCCGGATACAATCTCGATGCGCGACTGATCGCGCCGGTCCTGCATGCGCGACAGATTGTCGAACGTACCCGTATTGCTGGTGGCACGCACGATGTTCTGCGCGGACGACTCGGCGATCAGGGCATCCCGCTGGCTGTCCAGCGCGGTGGTCTTGCCGTCGTCCTCAATCAGCACGGCCGTGGTGGAGCCCTCCGCCAAGGTGACCGAACCAGCCCGATCAGCCAGCGAGTTGAGCAGGTGCACCGTGCCGCGCTGGTTGACCGTGGTGGTGGCCACCGCCACACCCGCCTGTTCCACCGTGCGCCCGGCCAGAGTGATGTCGCCCTCGCGCGCCTGGATCAGGCCGGAGTTGGTGACCGTGCCTGCCGTGCTTCCGGCAGCCAACTGCGGGGCAATTTCGTTGCCACGGGTGGTGGAAGCCGTGTTCTGCGCGGTACCCACGCCACGACGGATGACGAACGAATCGCCGGCCGCCAGCTGGACCTGCCCCTTCACGGTTTCGATCTGGCCGGCGTTCTCCACGCTGTGCCCCGCCAGCAGCACGTAGCCGCCACTGCGGGTGGCGGTACCCGGCGCGTGTGTGGTGATGCGTGCACCCTGTTCCACCCGCACATCGCCCGCCGCATCGGTGAGCGACGCCGTGTTGGCATCGGCCCCGAACAGGCCGTTGTCGTTGAACTGAGCGTCACTGATCCTGGCCGCAGCCGCCACTAGATTGCGGACGTTGACCTGGCTGTTATTGCCGAACACCACGCCGTTGCGGTTGGCAATGAACACGCTGCCCGGTGCCTTGATCTGGCCCAGGATCTGGCTGGGCCGGGTGTTGGGATCATTGACCCGGTTCAGTACTGCCCAGTCCGCGTTCTGGCCGAAGCTGAGCACGGTGTTGGCCCCGACATTGAACGTCTCCCAGTTCAATATCGCTTTGTCTGCAGTCTGCTCGATGCTGACTTCCAGCTTGCCATCAGCACCGGTCTTCTGGATCGCATCACGCGCATTTATCCAGCCGCGGGTGAGCGGATTCTCGTCCACCTTCAATCCGCCTTCGGCCAGACCGTCCGCGACGATGTAGCCGGCATTGCGCAGATTCTGCCGCGCCTGTTCCTGCATGCGCTGCTGCAGTGCGATCGCCTGCGCCGCACTGCCGAGGTTGTCGATTGACTGCTGCAGCTTCTGCCGCGCCGCATCCTGCTGCTGGGTGGGTTGCCCGAAGTTGACCGGCGCACCGTTGGGCATGCGCCCGCTCTGCGCCGCCGCGTTCTGGGCCGCGCCCTTGTCGGCGAACCAGGCCGGGCTGAAGGCCTGCTGCGCACCTGCGGGTACCGCCATGGAGCCCAGTGCCACCGCAATGGCCCAGGCCATCGGGTGGTTGCCGAGGGTGCGGCGGGACGCGGCGGTACCGCGCAGGGCAGTCGAATGCAGGTGCGACATTGAAACCTCGTCAACCGGAAGGTACGCCCGGGGCGGGCGCAAACTGAATGGGTGGAGCCGCCATCGAGTGCAGCCCTTGCACCTGATAGACGGGGATGACAGGACAAAGCCGACAAACGAGTCCGGCATTGCAAAGAAAAAGGGTGCCGGCATTTCCGCCGGCACCCTTGTGCGTTGCCTTACACCCAGTAGCCGTTACGGACGGCCAATGAGGGTGGCACCGCTACCGCAGACGCTGGCGTTCTGCAGGCCGTTCGGAGCGGTCACGGTGGCAATCTGCTCACGCACCGCGGTCTTCCAGGCAGCGGTCAGCGGGATGAACCCGTGATCGCGAACGGCCTGATCAGTTGCACCAGCCGTGCCGTAGTGGCGGTTCAGGAACAGACGGATCTGCGTGGCGACCGCAGCGTTCTTGTAGCACTGGCCGATCACGAAGTTGGTGTAGCCCGCAATCGGGTAGCCCGTGGTCGGGTTGGTGAACACCGGCGCCCAGCGCGACGGATTGGCCAGTTCTTCAGGGGTGGAAGGCGGAGCGATGCTGCCCAGAGTGGCCGACACGTTCACTTCATTCGGCGAGTAGCCACGCAACTGTGCGATACGGGTGGCATCGTCCAGGCTCGGGATCACGTCCGGACCGACGTAGCCGACGTAGCCTTCGGTCGAGAACACGGTGTTGTACAGCGCGGTGCCGCCGGTCGCGGCGGCCGGAACGAAGCGCGCGGTCGGTGCGGCGTTGCCAGTGAACAGGTTCTTGAAGGTCGACTGGACCGAGAAGGCACCGTTCTTCAGCGCGGTACCGGACAGGTCCAGACCCGGCTGCAGCGGGCAGACGGTCGTCAGGAAGCGGGTCAGCAGTTCGCTGGTGCCGCTGCTTTCATCGCGATACACGATCTTCAGCTCGCCCGAGCGGCCGCTGCCCGACACCTGCGACCAATCGCTGACGGCACCGGCAAAGATGCGGCACAGATCAGCATCGGAGATGTTCAGCGCGGCACCGGCCTTGTTGAACGGAATGGTGACCGAGGTGGCCACCGACGGGAACTGCAGCAGCGGACCGTAGTAGGTGGCCAGGCCCGGGGTGTTGTAGTTGGCGTCGTAGATGGCGCGTTCGCTACCGGCGGTCGGAACCAGATTCGGGCCGCCGCTGAGGACGGAGTCACTGCCGATGAAGTGCGCAACGGTCGTCTGGCCGGCGAAGGTACCGGAACCCAGGAAGGTCGACTTGCCGGTGCCCGAGCCGGTCACGGCATAATTGAAGTTGGCCGGCAGGATGCTGTCACCCGAGCCCTTGTACAGGTCGGCCGGCAGCGAAGCGCCGCCGCCGTTCACGGCCACCTGGGCCGAGGCAACGCCAGCAGCCGACATCAGAGCGGTGGCAACCACCGCGGCGAGGAACTTGTACTTGTTCATGGTCTTCTCCAGAAGGGTTCTACTACGAAGTTGAAACACCGAGGGAGGAACAACTACTGCGCCTGCTGCCGCCCGGGGACCTCCCAGTCCGCGCTGCGGCGACGGGAGTGATGCTGGGCTTGCCGGATGACAGTGCGCTTTAAAAAGGTGTGGAACTCGCTGTAATAGTCTGGAGAACTGTGTGGAGTTTCTTTTGAACGGGAACTTTCATCACGCTTCGCAGCATTCAGTTGACGAGCTGATTCATTTCCATGATCGGCATCAGCACGGCCAACACGATGGTGAGCACTACGCCGCCCATCACCAGAATCATCGCCGGCTCAAGCAATGCGGTCAGCGTCACCGCACGACGTTCGATCTCGCGCGAGATGGTCTCCGCAGCACGCTCCAGCAATGGAGCCAATGCGCCGGTTTTTTCACCGCTGGTGACCAGATGCACCAGGATGGGCGGAAACACTTTCTGCACTTTCAGCGCGGCACCCAGTGGTGCGCCTTCGCGCACACGCGAAGCGACGTCGTCTGCTGCCCTGGCGAGAGATGCATTGCTCATGGTCTGCCGTGCCGCATCCAGTGCGCGCAGCAGCGGCACGCCGGCGTCGATCAGAATGGCCAACGTGGATGCGAAGCGTGCACTGTTTACGCCAATGAGGAAGCGACCCACCATCGGCACACGCAGCAGAGCCGCGTCCCAGCGCAGGCGCAGTTCCGGCCGGCGCAGCGCCACGCGCCACGCCACCACCAGCGCAGCCACGCCCAAACCGACCCAGATTCCCAACTCGCGGGTGAATGCACTGGCCTCCAGCATCACCCGCGTCAACAACGGCAGGGTCTGCCGCGCCTGCACGAATGCAGTAACCACCTGTGGCACCACGTAGCTGAGCAGAAAGATCACGATCGCCACCGACACCAGGCTGATCGCGCCGGGATAGATGAACGCGGTGATCACCTTGGCCTGCAGCGCATTGCGCTCTTCGATGTAGTCGGCGAGGCGCTCCATCACCCGGCCGAGGTCGCCGGAGTCCTCGCCCGCGCCCCCCAGGGCGCGGTTGATCGGCGGGTAGTCGCGCGGGCGTGCGGCCAAGGCCACCGTCAGGCGCTGACCGGCGCGTACATCGGTGCGTACGGCGGTAAGCGCCTGTACCACATGTGCCTGCTCGGCCTGCTCGATCACCGCACTGAGCGCGGCTTCCAGCGGCAGGCGTGCAGCCAGCAGACTGGAGAGTTGACGTGTCGCCCACGCCAGCTCGGTCGCGCTGAGTGCGCGTCGCCGCCAGTTGCCAGCGTTGGCACTGACCGGGCGCAGTTCAACCGGGGTCAGTCCGCGACCTTTCAGTGCCTGACGCGCGCCCTTGGCACTGTCGGCATCCAGCCGTCCCTTTTCGGTACTGCCGCTGGCGGTGAGCGCCTGGTAGTCGAACTGGGGCATGGCGGCCGCCTCAGTCGTCGCCGGTCACGCGCAGGATCTCCTCGCGCGTGGTGATGCCCTGCGCCACCCAGCGCATGCCGTCCTCGCGCAGCGTGCGCATGCCCGCGACACGCGCCGCCTCGCGCAGGGCAGGTTCGCCCTGCCCCTCGTGGATGAGCTCACGCACACGGTCGTCCACGACGAACAGTTCGTGGATGCCGGTGCGCCCCTTGTAACCGCTGTTTGCGCAGGCAGGACACCCCACTGCGCGCCATTCCGGCTGCCCATGCACATCCACGCCCTGCTTCCGGCACTGCACGCACAGGCGACGTACCAACCGCTGCGCCAGCACACCGCGCAAGGATGACGCCAGCAGGAACGGTTCCACGCCCATGTCGGCCAGACGTGTCACTGCGGAGATGGCATCGTTGGTATGCAGCGACGCCAGCACACCATGACCGGTGAGTGAGGACTGCACGGCGATCTGCGCGGTTTCCAGATCGCGGATCTCACCGATCATGATCGTGTCCGGGTCCTGACGCAGGATGGCGCGCAGCGCGGTGGCGAAAGTCATGCCGATGCGTGCATTGACCTGGATCTGGCCGATGCCGGCAAAGTCGTACTCCACCGGGTCTTCGACGGTGAGGATGTTCGCCGTATTGCTGTCCAGCTGGCCGAGTGCGGCGTACAGCGAGGTGGTCTTGCCGCTACCGGTGGGGCCGGTGACCAGCACGATGCCGTGCGGCTGGCGGATCAACCCGGTAAAGGTCGCCAGGGTGTCGTCAGCCATGCCCAGCCGCTGCAGTTGCAGCCGACCGGCGTCTTTTTCCAGCAGGCGCAACACCGCACGCTCGCCATGCCCGGTGGGCACGGTGGAAACGCGAATGTCCAGCGGCCGGCCGCCCACGCGGATGGCGATGCGTCCGTCCTGGGGCAGGCGTTTTTCGGCGATGTCCAGGTGCGCCATGATCTTGATGCGCGAAACCAGTGCCGCATGCAGCGCGCGGCGCGGCTGCACCATGTCACGCAGGGTGCCGTCCACGCGGTAGCGAACGACCGAGTGGGTTTCGAACGGCTCGATATGCAGGTCACTGGCCCCGTCTCGCGCGGCCTGCGCCAACAACGCGTTGATCATGCGTATGACCGGCGCGTCGTCCTGGGTATCGAGCAGGTCGGTCACTTCCGGCATGTCCTGCATCAGCCGGTCCAGATCGACCTCGCTTTCCGCTGCGCCAACCAGCGCGGCCGCATCGCCCCCGTCACGGTAGCGCTCGCCGAGTTGCTGCTGCCAGGGCGCGTCATCGATGACCTCGAAGCGCAACGGGCCATAGCGCCGGCGCAGTTCTGCCACAGCCCAGGCGGGGGTGGCAGCGGTACCGAGTAGGGTCCATTCCTCGCCGCTCTGCGCCAGCAGCACGTTCTGCGCGCGGGCCCAAGCGAACGGCAGTGGCGGCAGCGCGGGCGCGGCGCTCATGGCTTGGTCACCGGCTCCGTCGGATGGCTCAGACCGTCCGGCAGCTCCTGCGGCAGTTGTGGTGCCTGCATGTCCGGCAGCGCCCAGCTGGAGGCGGGCTGCGCGCCGGCCTGGGCGTTGCGCATGTAGTCATAACGGTCACGGGTAAGGCGCTGGCCGGCGGCGGGATCGCGCACGACGTGCGGGCGCAGGAACACCATCAGGTTGGTCTTGGAGCGGTTGCGGGTGTCGCTGCGGAACAGCGCCCCCAGCAGCGGAATACGGCCCAGCCCCGGCACCGCGTCGCGGCCGTGGCTGACGCTGTCTTCCAGCAGGCCACCCAGCACCATGATCTGGCCGTCATCGAGCAGAACACTGGTGTCAAGCGCGCGTTTGTTGGTGACAATGCCGATGCTCTCGTTGGAGCGCTGGTTGTCGATGCTGCTGACTTCCTGGTAGATGTCGAGCTTCACCGTCCCGCCTTCCGAAAACTGCGGACGCACCTGCAGTTTCAGGCCGATGTCTTCACGCTCGATGGTCTGGAAGGGGTTGTTGCTGCCGCCACCGCCATCGGTGACGTAGCGTCCGCTGACGAAGGGAACGGTCTGGCCGACCATGATGCTGGCCTTTTCGTTGTCGAGCGTCATCAGATTGGGCGTGGACAGGATGTTGGCCCCACCCTTGCTCTGCAGCGCATTGGCCAGCGCTTTCAGATTGAGGATTTCGCCAACCCCCGGCAGGTTGATGGTGCCGTCGATCACGCCAATGTTCAGCCCGTCCTTGGCCAGCGCGTCCAGCGTGGTGGTGGCCCCGGTGTTGAGGCCACTGCCGCCAAAGCGGGTGCCGCCGAAGGTACGCCCATTGCCCAGCATCCATTGCACGCCCAGTTCGGCGGCATCGGTGGCGGTGACTTCCACGATCAGGCTCTCCACCAGCACCTGGGCACGACGCTGATCGAGCTGGTCAATCACCTTGCGCAGGTTGCGGTACACCGGTTCCGGTGCCGAGATCAGCAGGGTGTTGGTGGTCGGGTCCGGTTGCACCGAGATGCCGTTGTGGCTGAAGCCGGTACCCTCTTCCTGACCATTGCCGGCGGCGTCCAACCGCTGCGAACCCGGCAGTCCATTGCCGGCGCTGCCGTTCTGCGCCGTGCCCTGCTGCGTGCTGGTGCTTTGCGTCGTGCCTGCAGAAACGGAGCTGCCTGCGGCGGGAGTGATGACCAGCGGATCGCTGGCACGCGGCGCGTCGGTCTGCCCGGCGACCACGCCGCGCAGCACCTTGGACAGCGCGGTGGCCTGTGCGTTGCGCAGGTACACCACGTGCAAGTTGCCACTTTCGTCCTGCGCACGATCCAGCTTTTCCACCAGCTGCCGGGCCAGGCGGGTACGGGCAGGACTGCTGGAGCGCAGCAGCACGCTGTTGCTGCGTGGGTCGGCCATCACCACGACCTTCTGGGTGGCTTCATTGCCTTGCGCGTCCAATAGCGGGCTGACCATCGCGGCGACATCCACGGCGATGCCCTGCTGCAGCTTGACCACGTCGGTGTCCATGTTGGCCGGCGTGTCCAGGCTGGCGATGATGCGGGCGATGCGGTCAAGGTTGTCGGCGTAGTCGGTGATGACCAGGCTGTTGCTGGCCGCCGAAGCAGTGATCGGATTGTCGGCGGCGATCATCGGTCGCAGCACCGGCACCAGCGCGGTGGCATTTTCAAAGCGCAGGGTGAAGGTGCGGGTGACCACTTCGCCACCCGCCCCACTGCCGCCCACCGGCCCGCCGAGCAGCTTGGCGTCGGCCTGCGGCACCACGCGGGTGACACCCTTGCCCTCAACCACGGCAAAGCCACGCATCCGAAGCGCGCTGACCAGCAACTGGTAGGCCTGCGCACGGTCCACGGGGCCGTCGGAGACCACGGTCATCTTGCCGGTCACTTTGGGGTCAACCAGGAACTGCCGGCCGGTAAAGCGGGCGGCCATGCGCAGTACGCCGCCGATATCGGTGTCGACCAGGTTCAACTGCACCCGCTCATCTGCGGTTGCGGCCACCGCACTCTGTGCATTGGCCATCGGCTGCGCCTGCAGCAGCGCGATCGCCAACGTGAACGCCGCCCACTTCCCTGCGCGCAGCTGGCTCATTGCGTGCCACCGCCGCCCGTGCCCTGCCCCATCACGATCGTGCCAGACACCCGTGCCACCGCCATGTTGGGATCTCCCGTGCGTTCCAGTTTCAGTTCCTGCAGCGGCACCGCCGGGTCGGCCAGCACCGGCAGCAGCCAGTTCCATAGGGCGTCAGCCGGCGCATCGCGCACGGCCAGCTGCCAGCGCCCTTGCGCGTCATCCAGGGTGATGTAGCGATTCAGTCCACTGGCCCGCAGCTGCGTGTTCAGTGCGGCGGTGTCGAGCACGGCCGCCTGTTGCTGGCGTTGCGCCGTGCTCAACAGACCTTGCAGTTCCTGCTGCTGGGCGCGCAGTCCGGGCAGCTCGCCCTGCCAGTGGATGCGCTGCTTCTGCAGTGGCTCCCACCAGCCCACCCACAGCCCGGCCCCGAGGATGGCCACGACCATCAGCAGCAGCATGCCGCGCTCGCGCGCGGCCAGCCCGCGCCAGCGCTGCAGCAGCGCCGGAGCGAAGGGGAGCCGGCCCGCCGTGGCGGGAGCCGTGGCCAGCGCGCGCTTCATCAACCGGGTCCGTTCGCACTGACGTGCAAGCGACCGTTGCCACGGTCGGTCAGGGTCAATCCGTGCGCCTGCAGCGCCTGCTGCCAGTGCTCCAGACGCGACGTGTCGGCCGGCGGACCAAGTGTCGGGTCCAGCTGCAGTTGCAGCTCGCCGGGGTGGTACTCGATCTGCGCGGCGGCCCCCGCCCATTCGGGCACGGCCTGCAGGGTGGTCGCGGCCAGGCGCTGCACGTCCGGTGCGCTGATCGGCCTGGCGTTGCCGGCTTCCACCGCGCGACGCGCCTGCGCGACCGGATCCACCACCTCGCCCACGTTGGGCAGACGCTGCTTCGTCTGCTGCTGCATCTCCTGCTGCAGGGTCTGCGCCTGCGCCGCCCACTGCCAGGTCTGGACCTGCAGTCCCAGCCCAACCAGAACGGCGGCGGCTGCGCCCAGTCCCATCGCCAGCCAGGGCGTGCGCTTCTGCTGGGTGGGCAACGGCAGCGACCAGCTGGGCAAGGGGCCGCTCCATTGCTGTTCGTGCGGCAATGCAGGCACCGCGTCATCCACCGGCCAACCACTGGGCGCAGCGCCCAGCCAATGCCATGTGGCCTGATCGTCGTCGCCGAGGCGGGCGCGCAGTTGCTGGACCGCCACACCTTGCTGGCCCTGCCCCAGCCACTGCACCCAGCCACGGTCACGCGAGGTGCGCACCAGCAGATGATCCCCGCAGACCTGCAAGGTCGGCCGGTTGTCCAGCAGTGGCAGCAACAACGGCGTGGGATACAACCCTTGCAGTTTCAGGCCCAGCGACGCGAACAGCAGTGCGACCTGCTGGACCGCCTCGCGCCCCAGCCACGCCACCGTCACGCGGCCATCGCGGTCCTGCGGGCCGTGCGCGAACGCCACCTCGGCCACGTCCTCCAGCAGCAGGGACTCGATCTCGGCCTGCATCGCCACCTCCAGCCGGCGGCCGGTCAGTGGTGGCAGCAGCAGGTCGAGCAGGATCAGGTCCTGCACATCCAGGCAGGCACGGGTGGTTGCGGCAGGATAGCGGGCCGCCAGCACTGCCAGTGCGCCGCGTCCGTGGGACAGCACGGTGCCCTGCTGCCACCAGGCCCAGTCCACGTCGGACTGCGCGTGCAGCGTGGATAACGGGGAGAGTCGCAGCCGCAGTTCGCCTTTCATGTTCCAATCCTTGTCCACATGCGTTGCACGCGTACGCCGAGGTCGCGGTGCTCGCGCCAGATCAGCGCCTGGAAGGGCACGCTTACGGTATCGGCCTGCACGCTGCCGTCGGCCAGGAACCATTCGCTGTGGATGCCCACCTGCGTTTCCACCATCTGTGCCTGCGGCACCTTCAACCGGAACTCGATGTCGCCTCGATTGAGGAAGTAGCGGCCGGCGTCGCGTTCGCCCAGCAAGGCTTGCAGTCGCGAAAGGTCGGTGTCGGGCAGCTCGGTGGCCAGCAATGCGGCCGTGCTGGTGTTGGCATTGAGCAGGGTGTCGCGCGGCAGCAGGGTGACCATCTGGGCCAGTGCCTGCATCTGACCCGGGTCGCCCTCGGGCACGGCCAGCGCCAACACGCCCTGCACATCGCGCGGCAGCGGCCCGCCGCCACCGATGCGCGCCAGCATGAAATCGCGCACCTGTGTGCACGCTGCAGGGGCGACGCCCTGCTGTGCGCAGACGCGTTCCAGCACTGCCTGGGCGTGCGCATCCGGGCGACCGTTGCGCACCAGATTGCGCAGATTGAACAGTGCCTGTGCATCACGCAGCTGCAGTTGCACCGGCAAGGGGGACTGCAATGCAATCGGCCGCGACCAAGGCCCGCCCGCCACGGTGGTGACCTGCACGGCGGCATCCTCGCGCAGCTGCTGCGACGCGCGTTCGGTGGCGGCGTCCACCGCCATGCCGATCTGCACGCGCAGCTGCTCGCCGCGCAGCGTACGCAATGCGGTGGACTGGCGCAGGATCAGCCCAGCGGCGATGACCGCCACGATCGCCACCACCAGCATGGCCACGATCACCGCCATGCCGCGCTGGTGTCGTGGGGAACGGCCTGCACGTTGTCGTGCTGCGCGCATGGAGAAGGGCCTCAGAGCTGCCAGGAGCCGATGTCGCTGTTGCCGGCGTCGCCGCCCGCCTTGCCGTCGGCACCGAACGAGAACACGTCAATCTCGCCGTGCTCGCCCGGGTTGGCATACTGGTACGGCGCACCCCACGGGTCGTTGGGCAGACGTTCCAGATAGGGCCCGACCGGCATGCCACCGGTGTTGCCCGGCGGCTTCATCAAGGCCTGCAGGCCCTGCTCTCCACTGGGGTAGCGACCGTTATCCAGCCGGTACAGCTTCAACGCCTGCATCAACGCGGCGATGTCCTGGCGTGCCGCGACCACACGGGCCTGGTCGGGACGGTCCATCAGACGCGGTACGATCAGCGCGGCCAGAATGCCGATGATCACGACCACCACCATGATCTCCAGCAGGCTGAAGCCGTGCTGGCGTTTGCTGCGGTTGCGAACACTGCTGCCCATCATGTCGTCCTCAATCTTCCTGGAAGAGACCGCGCCACCATCGTCGGTCCTGCATGTGTCAGTTCGATAAACATTGGTGGACACGGCTGCGGCGACAGCGCGCCGCATTCACCAGAACGGCGGGGACCACGCCCAGGGCGGCGTCCACGCAGCGCTGCAAGGCCGGCTGTTGGAATGCTTCAAGCAACGCACGGCATTCAGCCTGCGACCAGGCACTGGCCTCGTCGATGCCAACGAAGTCGCGGTACAACACGTTGAAACGGAGTCCGTCGTGCAGGCGCTGCAGGTCATCCAGTGTGCGCAGCTGCACCAGCAGCGCAGCGCGCTGCCATTGACGCAGCCCCCGGTCCGACGCGGGCATGGCGTGCGAAGGCCAGGTACCCAGCAGCGGGTCAATCGCGTCGCGCAGCCGCATCAGCGGGTGTTCGCGGGTATCCAGTGCCGCCCAGCGGGTGGCCTCGAACCAGGCATCGGACGACAACAGCCACACCCAGGGATGGCCGTAACGCTGCACACATATCGGCGCATCCCGCGCCTTTTCAAGAACCTGGCTCAGATGACGGTCCAGATCCAACATGCTGACCTTGCGTCCTTCAGGCACCATCGCACGTCTCCGCCGCCGGCATGCCACGATGCCGTACTACTGCAAGACGGCGACCAACGACGATTTACGACACGCAGAATGTCGATCCGTGACGCACGGCGGCAACCCGCGAACGCGTCATGGTGCGGTCATCGCCTTGAAAACTGCACCCGTCTCGCGACTCTGGCCACCACAGGCAACCGCAATGGCGACGACATCCTCGCGACCGAGCAGACGGAACAACGCGGCCATCGCCGGCGTGTCGTCCATGAATGCGGCAATGGCCTGGCGCAGTTCCGGCACCTGCCACGGCTCGGCCCCGGCACCGCCGCCATCGACGAACCAGTGCAGCAGCCGGTCGAAACACAGGTGTTCGTGCAACTCGCCGATGTCGTCGAAGCCGTAGATCGCCTGCAGAATCAACGCACGTGCGCAGGCCGCCGGTGACAGGCCGCTGCCTTCGGCCAACGGCAGCAGGTCGCGCTGCAGCTGCTGCAGCCGGGCCAACGGATGCCCGCTGGGATCAAACTCCAACTGCACCCGATGCTGCCGCCACTGCGCATCGGACACCACATACGCCCAGGGCGTGCCATAGCGGTGCACCATCAACGGCTGCAGACGCGTGGTCTCCAGCAATGCCGACAGGTTGCGCCGCAGATCCACCAGGCCCACCGACTCATTCCGCATCCATGACTCCGTCCCTGCAGATTGATGCCATTGAACAGGTTGCCCTGTCCTACCCCAGTACCGCGATGCCACCCGGGAAGCGCTGGATGTCCAGCGACAGGCTCAGCCGCAGCTGCTCCAGCGCGGCATCGGGGTCGTCGATGCCGAAGCGGCCGCTGACCGGCTCGCGCGCCAAGCGCTCGCCGCGCAGCACCACCCGCCCGCGCCGGTAGCGATTGATCTCGTCCACCACCTCCGACAACGGTGCGCGCCGGAACACCAGCATGCCGCTGGTCCACGCCGACACTTCAGAGACCACGGCGTCGGAAACCACGCCGCTCATCTGGGTATCAAAGCGCACCTGCTGCCCGTGCTGAAGCTGCATGCGCCCCTGCGGATGCTCGATGCGCAGCAGGCCGCTGAGGCAGGTCACCCGGACCTGGCCGTCGATGCAGCGCACATCGAACGACGTCGGCTGATCGTCGGCCAGAATTTTCCCGGGACCGGCCATCAGGGTGAGCCCGGTGCCGCCTGTGCTCTGCAGCGCGACCTGGCCTTCCACCAGTTCCAGCACCGGCGTGCCCGCATCGGGGCGGCGGCGCACACTGGTGCGCGTGTCCATGTCCATCTGCACATGCGGCAGCGGCTGCACGCGCTGGCGCTCGCCGGTGCCGGTGTGGAAGTCGGCGGCGATCGCGGTCACCGAGGGCCACAGGCCCAGCGGTGGATGCAGCGCGGCGACCACGGCGAGGCTGGCCGGTGCGGCAATCGCCGCGCCCAGGAATGCGCGGCGGCTGAAACGGCGACGGTCATCGGCGGGGGTACGTTGCAGCGGACCGGGCTGCAGCAGCTTTCCGGCCGCGGCAATCTGGTCCCATTGGCGGCGCGCGCGGGCAAATGCCTCGCGGTGCGCGGGGTCCTGGCACCACTGCCGGAACTGCTCACCCTGCGCGGCGGTCAGCTCACCAGAGGTGAGCTGCAC
>JAEXNZ010000525.1 GCA_023439425.1 Pseudomonadota bacterium | reverse complement strand
GTCGTGACCCGTGACATCGGGATACCTCCGCCCCTCACGCAATGGCCGGAAATACCCCGTATCCGCATAGAACCCGGGAACCTGCTGCGCCCACCACCCCGGCACGCCCATCAACGGCAGCGGCCGCAGCTCCAGCGGATCACACAACACGCGCCCATCCTGTACGGCCTGCGCCACGGCCGCCACGGCACCGGCATCATCTCCGCCCTGCACCACCAGGCACTTCCCCACCAGCAATCGTTCGGGCAGCAGCGCCTGTTCCATCAGCGCATGCCCAAACACCGACGCCACCGCGATGCGCCCGTCATGCCACGCATCCGCCTGCGCGACGAAGAGCGTTTGCCAGTCATGCGCATCCCACGACTGCAAAAGCGCGGTATCCGCCACCCGCACCACCACGCCGACTTCATCAAACTGGGTAAGCGCAGCCTGCGCACGGTTTCGCTGGTGCCCGCCCTGCCCCTCGATGTGCCGGCACTGCTGCAGGTTGAGCGCCCGCTTGAGCGCCGGATAGCGGGCCCAGACCAAAGCGTTGAACAGGTCGTGCCAGTTGTCCGTACGAGTGGCAATTGCACCGAGCGCAATGCGCGTTTCGTAGTGAAGGCCGTCGGCCAGCAGCCTATCGGTCTGCTCGACCAAGCGTTTGCCGTCCAAAGCCAGACGCTGGTCCAGCGCTGGCACGGACGGCCACTCAGGGCCTGTCAGAAGATCCCGGAAGCCGGCGATCTGCGCAAACAAGGGGTGGTCGAACGTAGCCGCCGCCACCTCTGCACGCGGCGGCGCGACAAACCGGCGGCGCGCGCCGCCGGCATCGGCCGCCGCTGTGGTCACAGCACCTTGAGGTCGAGCAGCTTGCGCGCCGGGCTTTCCTCGATCAGCGCGTCGCCATACAGGTCATGCTCGTCGCTTTCGGTGATCTCAACATTGACGAACTGACCCACCTGCAGGCGCGCTTCGTCGGCATTCTGGATGTGCACCAGGCCATCGATCTCGGGCGCGTCAGCCTTGGAACGGGCCACGGCGATGCCATCTTCAATCGCGTCGACCAGGCACTGCTGCACGGTACCGATCTTGGCCTCCAGGCGCGCGGCGGAGATTTCCGCCTGACGGGCCATGAAGCGGGCCAGACGCTCCTGCTTGACCTCGTCCGGCACCGCGCCGGGCAGGTCGTTGGCGGTGGCACCGGTGACCGGCGAGTAGGCAAATGCGCCAACGCGGTCCAGCTGCGCCTCGTCCAGGAACGACAGCAGCTCTTCGAACTCGGCCTCGGTTTCACCCGGGAAGCCGACAATGAAGGTCGAACGCACGGTGATGTCCGGGCACAGCTGGCGCCAGCGCTGCACGCGCTCCAGGGTCTTGTCGACCGCACCCGGCCGCTTCATCAGCTTGAGGATGCGCGGGCTGGCGTGCTGGAACGGGATGTCCAGGTACGGCAGGATGCGGTTTTCGGCCATCAGCGGCACCACGTCGTCCACGTGCGGGTACGGGTACACGTAGTGCATTCGGGTCCAGGCGTCCAGTTCGGAGAGCCCCTCACACAGTGACTTCATCCGGGTCTGGTAGGCCTTGTCGCGCCACATGCGCTCGGCGTACTTCACATCCACGCCGTAGGCGGAGGTGTCCTGCGATACCACCAGCAGTTCCTTCACCCCACCGCGAACCAGCCGTTCGGCTTCGCGCAGCACGTCGTCCACCGGGCGCGAGACCAGCTTGCCGCGCATCGCCGGAATGATGCAGAAGCTGCAGTGGTGATTGCAGCCTTCGGAAATCTTCAGGTAGGCGTAGTGGCGCGGGGTCAGCTTGATGCCGTAATCCGGGACCAGGTCCACGAACGGGTCATGCTTCGGCGGCAGCGCGGCATGCACCGCCTCCATCACGCTCTGGTAGTCCTGCGGGCCAGACACCGCCAGCACGTCCGGGTAGGCCTTGCGGATCTCCTCGGGGCGCTTGCCCAGGCAGCCGGTGACGATCACCTTGCCGTTCTCGTTCATCGCCTCGCCAATGGCGTCCAGCGACTCGGTCACGGCCGAGTCAATGAAGCCACAGGTGTTGACCACGACCACGTCAGCCGAGTCATAGGACGGCACGATGTCGTAGCCCTCGGCCCGCAACTGGGTGAGGATGCGCTCGGAATCGACAAGGGCCTTCGGGCAGCCAAGGCTGACGAAGCCGACTTTGGGGTTCAGCTGGGACATGGATCGCGGGACTCTGGGGGCCTGGGCCGCTGCCGGGAGGGCAGGCAGACCTGGGGGCCGGGGCCTGAAAGGCCGCCAGTATACCGGCCCAGCACGCACAGCCATGAACGGGATGACAGGCAAGGCGAAGGTTCCGGCCAGATCGGGCACGCCCGGTGACACCCCGATAACCCACCGACAGCCGATAATGAACACCTGAACCATCAGGAGTACGGCAATGGGCGAGTGGGTCACGCTGGATACGCATTACGGGCAGGTCCGGGCCTGGCAGGCGCTGCCGGAAGGCAGGCCGCGCGGAGGGCTGGTGGTCATCCAGGAAATTTTCGGGGCCAACCCGCATATCCGCGGGGTGGCCGAAGGATTTGCTGAGCAGGGCTATGCGGTGCTGGCCCCGTCGTTCTTCGACCTGATCGATGGCCCCGAGGCCGATCCCGACGCCCTTCCCTATGACCCGGACGGGGTGAAGCAGGGCCTGGAGCGGGTCAACGCGCTGGGTGTGGAGAAGGCACTGGAGATCGTCCGCGCGGCGGCCTCGAAACTGGCCCCGGTGGGCAAGGTCGGTACCGTCGGCTATTGCTGGGGCGGCAGCATTGCCCTGTTGTCCGCGTTGCGCCTGGGCCTGCCCTCGGTCAGCTATTACGGTGCCCGCAACGTCCAGTTCCTGGATGAGACACCCAAGGCACCGGTCGTGTTCCACTTCGGCGCGCAGGACAAGAGCATCCCGCCGGAGGCCGTGCAGGCGCACCGCGAGAAGCTGCCGCAGATGGCCACCTACGTATACCCGGCGGACCATGCCTTCAACCGGAGCGTCGGACACGCGTATGATCCAGACAGCGCCGCCCTGGCGCTGCAACGCACCCTTGACTTCTTTTCGGAGCATCTTGGATGAGCGAGTTTGAACTGGATTCCCGTCTGGCCACCGACAGCGTGCTGGTAGACGAAGGCCCGTTGTCGCAAGTGCGGCTGATGAATGACGAGCGGTACCCGTGGTTGATCCTGGTGCCGCGCCTGGCGGATATCACCGAGTGGATCGAGCTGGACGGCGAGCAGCAGGACAAGCTGCGCACCGAGTTGAACCGGGCCTGCAAGGCGCTCAAAGGCACCGATGGGGTCGAGAAGATCAACATCGGCTCACTCGGCAACATCGTGCGCCAGCTGCATTTCCACGTGATTGGCCGCCATCAGGGCGACCCGGCCTGGCCTGCGCCGGTCTGGGGCCATGGGCAGGCGCACCGGTTCGACCCGGATGTGCTGACCGAACGTGTCGCGTACTGGAAGGAACGGCTAGGATATTCGCCCCAGCCCTGAGTCCAGACCGAATCCCATGCGTTTCAATCTTGTCGCTGCCATCCTGTTGATCCTGATCGGCCTGTTCATGCTGGCCAGCAACCTGGGCTGGACCCAGTTGAACCTGTCCCGGCTGTTCCTGACCTGGTGGCCGGTGGGCCTGGTGGCAGTGGGGGTGGCGATGTTGTTCGGTCGCGGGAAATAAACCCGCGGACATGAAAAATGCCGGCCCATGGGCCGGCATTTTTGTTTTGCGTGGTGCCAATCAGGTGCGCGGCAGGGTGACGCCGGTCTGGCCCTGGTACTTGCC
>JAEXNZ010000523.1 GCA_023439425.1 Pseudomonadota bacterium | reverse complement strand
TTGGTCTGTACGCGCCGCGTGTCAATGATGACAATCATTTGACGCGCGGTAACGAAAAGAGAACAAATCGCGGCAGCCACGGTCCTGCCGCGCCTCGCGCCCTGCGCTGATTCCCGCCTTCTGCGGGCAGTGCCCCGACTCAGCCACCTCCCCCTTTTCCGCCATCACCTGATCGCGGACGGTGTGCTGCTGTCCGCGGAGGACCCCGATATCATGCAATCCGCTGCACTGCTTCGTCCCACGCTGTTAGCCCTTTCGCTCTCGCTGGCCTGCGTCGCCCAGGCCCAGACCACGCCTGACGGCACCGCGCGCACGCGCAGCGCCACCGACCTGGACGCGATCACCGTGACCGGCGAGCGCGCCCACACCGATACCGGCGCACTGGGTGACCGCGCGGTGCGCGATACCCCGTTCGCCATTTCGGTGGTCGGCCGCGAAGCGATCGAGCAGCGCCAGGTGGTGTCACTGGGCGAGGCGTTCCTGACCGACCCGTCGGTGGTGACCCAGGTCAGTGCGTATGCCAGTGGCTGGAGCTCGCCGATCCGCAACCGCGGCATTGATCTAAGCTACGACAGCTACCGCGTCAACGGCCTGCAGGTGTCTTCGTGGGGCACAGAGTGGCCGCTGGAAGTGATGGAGCAGGTGGAACTGCTGAAGGGTCCGGGCGGCTTCATGTATGGCTTCGGCCAGCCGGGCGGGATCATCAACTATGTGACCAAGAAGCCGACCGACACCCCCACGCTGTCCGCGCAGCTGGGCTGGCGCGAGCAGGGCGTCGTCAGCGGCCAGGTCGACGTGGGTGGGCGCTTCGGCAACGAAGACATGTTCGGCTACCGCTTCAACGCGTACCAGGAGAAGGGCGAGACCTTCAATGGCGGCGAGGTGAACCGCAAGGTGGGCTCGCTGTCGCTGGACGCCCGGCTGAGTGACGCTGTCACCTGGACCTTCGACGGCGTGTTCCAGGAACGTGACCTCAGCGAAGAGTCGCCGCAGTGGTACTTCCGCGGGATCACCGAGCTGCCGCGTCCGATTGGCGGGGACGTCAACAACAGCATTCCGGGTACGTACTACGACACCCGCTCCAGCCTGCTGTCGACCGCGTTGAACTGGCAGATCAACGAGGACTGGAAGGCCAGCGTGAGCTACGGCTACACCAGCTCGTGGAATGACGTGAACAAGATCTTCGCCTACATCGACGATCTGAACGGCGACTACGACGTCAATGCGTACGAGCTGGGCGGAAAGACCGAGTGGAAGCATGCGCAGGCGATGCTGCAGGGCCGCTTCCAGACCGGTCCGCTGTCGCACCAGGTGGTGGCGGGTGTCTCGCACCAGAAAGCAACGGGCTGGGACCGGCCGTATGAGTGGAATCTGATCGGCCGTGGCAACTTGTACCAGCGCCCGACCATCCGCCACGATGCGGTCGGCTCGCGGGTGATGACGCGCAGCAGCGAAACCATCCAGCAGGCGGTGTTCGTCAGCGACACGGTGGACTTCGGCCACGGCTGGTCGGTGCTGGCAGGTGCGCGCTACAACGACTTCGAGAACAAGGGCAGCTACCACACCTACCCGGTGACCCCGACCTACGCGGTGATGTACAAGCCGGTGGAGGAGGTGACGCTGTACACCAGCTATGTGGAGTCGCTGGAGGCCGGCAACCGGGTGGGTTCGGATTACCTCAACGCCGGCGACGTGCTGGACCCGACCATCAGCAAGCAGTTCGAAGTGGGCGCGAAGATGGAGTACCCGCGCTGGAACGCGAACGTGGCGGCGTTCCGTCTGGAGCGCGGCGCGAACATCGACCGGATCACCCCGGCCGGCCTGCTGCTGGTGCAGGATGGCATCACCCTGTATGAAGGCATTGAAGCCAGCGGCGCGGTGCACCTGACCGACGCGTTCACGCTGGGCGGCGGCGTGACCTGGCTGGACCCGACCTATGACAAGCTGTCGCCGGACAGCGCCAGCCAGCAGGGCAACCGCACCACCGGCGCGGCGCGCTGGAACGGCGTACTGCACGCAAACTACCAGCTGCCGTGGGTGGATGGCCTGGAAGCCTACGCACTGGCCCGTTACTACGGCGACGTTTACTACGACGCCGACAACACGCTGAAGCTGCCGGACTACACCCTGTTCAACGCCGGCGTGGGTTACCGCATGCAGTGGAACGAGCACGCGGTGACCTGGCGTGCCAGCGTGGAGAACCTCGCCAACAAGAAATACTGGTCCAACGCCGGCCTCGGCCTGCCGCGTACGTTCGCAGTAAGCGTGCGCTTCGACCTTTAACCGACACCACTACGTAGAGCCGGGCTTGCCCGGCTGCTGTTGGTCTTTGGCGAACAGCCGGTGGTCATCGGTTCACTGGTTTTGGCGGATCGGGATGGGCGTTCCGGGGGACGGCGCAAGTACGTCCCTGTAGCCTCGATCGCCGCATCCATGCGGCTCACGCCCCCTCCAGCCCACCCCGACCCGCCATCGACAGAAGGTCGGTGGCCATCGAAGATCAAAAGCACGTAGCTCCGGTGGGATCGGTCGACAGACGATCGCCGTGAAATCCCCAACATCCGGGAACGCATGACCCCAAATCGACATCGCGGTTGATTTGGCAATTCCAATGGCCACCGGCCAATTGTCTGGGGCGTGCCGGGATGGGTTTGCGGGACCGTAGAAAACAAGGATGTTTTCTACGACCCCCCATGGACGGGTTTACGGCGTGTCCCGCAAATCCATCCCGGTGCGCCCAAACACGGAAACCGATGACCACCGGCTTTTCGCACAGATCCAACAGCAGCCGGGCAAGCCCGGCTCTACGTAGCGTGTGCAACCGGGTCGAACTCGTCGCCGCTGAGGCCGAGGTCCCAGGCGAGGCCGGCGTAGGCGGGGTCTGCCGTGGGGGAGGGCGAGGGTGCAGGTTGTGCTGCGACCAGGCGGGCAAGTTCGTGCTGGGCCAGCTGCTCCAGCACCGGCAGCAGTGCGCGGCCGTTCGGCGGCGGGGTTGGAGCGACAGGCAGGCGCGCGGCGTCGACCGGGTGTTCGGTGACGGTGCTGGCGATCAGTGCTGCATTGGGGGCGTTCAACAGCATGAGGTGTCATCTACAAAGCTGGGGGAAGCTGTGCATGCACAACGGCCCCGGGAGTACCGGGGCCGCTGGGGTTGCCGTTGCCGGCCGGGTGCATCCGGTCAGAACAGTTCGACCGCGCCGGCCGACATGTTCTGTTGCGCGACCGCCTTGTGCGGCGGGCGCTCCCACTCCACGCGCATGTCGCGCAGGCGGTTGCCGGTACGCTGCAGCGCGCTGACGATCTCCTCGTCGAACACGCCGCCGTTACGGTGTAGCAGCTCCTGCAGGGCCAGCGCTTCGCGGTTGATCGAGGTCAGACGGTCCAGGTGGGTGTGCACGCCGCCCAGGGCCTGGGTGGCGATGTCTTCGAACTGCAGGGCGCGGACCGCTTCGGCCACGCTGCTGTCAATCGCACGGCCGCATTCGGAAATCTCACGCATGCCGTCACCCAGCGACGCATTGATCTGGGCCACGTTGTCCAGCATCGCCGCCGCTTCGTGACGCGCTTCGCGGGAGCGGTCCATGTCGCGCGAGGCCATGTGCGAGACGGTTTCGCGGACCTTGGCGATGGCGTCCTTGGAGCTGTGTGCCAGCTTGCGGATCTGCTCGTTGAAGGTGGTCGAACGCTCGGACAGGTTGCGGACTTCATCGGCCACCACCGCAAAGCCACGGCCGGCTTCGCCTGCGCGGGCCGCTTCAATGGCGGCGTTCAGGGCCAGCAGGTTGGTCTGGTCGGCGATCGACTTCACGTCTTCCAGCAGCGCGAAGATGCCGTCCAGGTGCTGCGCCATCTGATCGATGTGCTGCACGGTGGTGCTGCTCTGGCCGCTGACCTGTTCCAGCGCTTCCACCAGCTGTTCCATACGGTGGCTGGCGTGCTGGGCGAAACGGGCCACGTCAACGCCGGCACCGCCATCTTCACCGGCGCGGTCGACAATGCGGGCCAGCGCCTGGCTCTGCTGGCGGGACTTGCGGTTCATCGCGTCGAAGCTGCTGCCCAGACCGCCTACCGCGTGGCGGATCAGGTCACGGGCGCGTTCCACTTCACCGCGCGAACCTTCAATTTCATTGCCGACGAACTGGCGCAGTTCGGTCAGCAGCTGATCCTGTTCGCGCAGGATGCGGGCATGCTCGGGGGACCGCTGCGCCTGGGCGCGGGTGGTCCACCAGGCAAAGCCCAGCCAGCTGAGCGTCATCGTGGTCAGGATCGCCCAGCGCAGTGCGGCAGGCCAGTCCAGGCCAATGGCCAGGGGGAGCAGGAGGGTCAGGACCAGGGGGGCGGCCAGACGGATGAAAATGCGTGAGTACATGGACGTTCTCGGGAGGTGCACGGTGAATGTATCGGCCGTACCCCCGTTTGCTTTAGCGGCGGTGCACAAATTTCGTCGTATCCACACCCCGCAGCCACGCAGGGCGTGGCTCTACGCCGCCGTTTGGGTCAACGCAAATGGCGGTCCACGGCCTCGACCATCGCCTTGCGCGAGATCAGGAAGTCCCAGTACTGCCCACCGGTCTGCCGCCACAGGACCGCCGAACGCACCGCGGCCAGCAGCAGGGCGCGGATCTCGGCGATGACCCCGGCCTGGCCCAGGTAGTGCGGGTTGCCCTGGACCATCACCCGCGGCTTGAGGTGGCTGATGGTGTCGGCGTACAGCGCCCCCAGCGCCGCCAGCACGTCCGGATGCGCGCTGTCGCCCAGTTCGGCGGCCTGGCGCTGGGCGCGGGCGATGCCCTCGCTGACCGCGCCAACCACGTCACCATTGCGCACGAAGGTGCGCTCCAGCTGCAGCACGGCCAGCGCCAGCCGCGGCAGGATCTCGTCCTGGCCCTGGTTGCGGAAGTAGTTGTGCAGCAGGCGCAGGCCGGGGGCGAGCTGGGCGGCATTGCCGTAAATGGCCTGCGGGCTGTCGGCATCAATCCGGAACACGCTGTCGATGGCGGTGCGGACCACGCTGGCCTCTGAATGCCCGGTTTCGGCGATACGGCGCACCTGCTGCAGGGCCTGGGCAATACCGGCCAGCGCAAGCACACGGTCGTCGACGGAAAAACTCATGCAGCAGTTACCTCAAAAGGAGAAGGGGTGGTCCGCAGCCGCTGTTCCAGCGGGGCGTCGGTGGCGGCGATCACGGCACCACCCAGGCAGACCTCGTTGTCATACAGCACCAGGGATTGACCGGGGGTGACGGCCCGCTGCGGCTGGACGAAGCGGACGTCCAGCGTGCCATCATCGCGCACCTCCACCGTGCACGGCTCGTCCGGTTGACGGTAACGGGTCTGCGCGGTGCATTCGAACCGCCGGGCCGGCGGCGCCCCGGCAATCCAGTGCGCCACTTCCGAATGCAGGCGGGTGGACTGCATCCACGGGCTCTCGCGGTCCTGGTCGACGTACAGCACGTTGCTGGCCACGTCCTTGCCGACGACATACCAGGGCGCGGCCGGGCGACCGCGCACGCCGCCGATGTTCAGGCCTTCGCGCTGGCCGAGCGTGAAGTAGAAAACGCCGGGGTGCTGGGCAATCACGTTGCCCTGCGGGTCGTGGATCTCGCCGCTGCGCGCGGGCAGGTAACGGCCGAGGAATTCGCGGAAATCACGCTCGCCGATGAAGCAGATGCCGGTGGAATCTTTCTTGGCGTGTGTCGGCAGCCGCGCATCGCGGGCGATCCGGCGCAGGTCGTTCTTCTGCAGGTCGCCGATCGGGAACAGGGGGGCGGCGAGCTGGGCCTGGCCCAGCTGGTGCAGGAAATAGCTCTGGTCCTTGCTGCGGTCGGCACCGCGCAGCAGCGCCCAGTGCCCGCCCACCTGGGCGACCCGGGCATAGTGGCCGGTCGCGATGCGTTCGGCCCCCAGTTCGCGGGCGGCATCCAGAAAGTGTTTGAACTTCACTTCGCGGTTGCACAGCACGTCCGGGTTGGGGGTGCGGCCGGCCGCGTACTCGGCCAGGAAG
>JAEXNZ010000474.1 GCA_023439425.1 Pseudomonadota bacterium | reverse complement strand
GATCTACAGAGGTCAGACTCAACCTCTCGATGGAGTAGGCGGGGTCTGCAGTGACGTAGGAAACGTAGTATCGATCAGAGTCCGAGTCGTACTTCATCCGGATCGCCCGGGCATCAGTCGGAACGTGGATCGCGGCAACGACTGAGGACGCGTCTTTTCCACGCATCTCGGCTAACGAATCGTACGCTTGTTCGGAAGCCTGGTCGCAACCGGAGGCACTCATCAGAACGGCGCACAACACGATATAGGCCCCCTTTTTGCTCATCATCCGGTCTCTACTCGGGAATGTAGCGATGAAGGTAATCCCTAGACCTCTGCGGCGCGCAATGTGCGCAGCGCGTGCCGCAGCGGTTCAAGTCCATTGCCACCTCGCACGCGCAGCGCCCGACTTCACCGAGCGCGCCACGCATCCAAGTCCTAACTGCATATCTGACGCGCCCTCGCCAGCACACGAGCGTGAGCGTGGTGCTCTCGAAGCATTGGAAGCAGCCCTTTGCAGTCCAAATGGACAGATCTGCCTCCAGGGTACGTGAGCAAGCTCCCTTGCTGGTCCACGCCATCCAAGTATAGAACGGCGCAGTTTCCATCACTAACCCGAACCCGAACCGCGTTGATCCGCGGGCCCTCAGGCCTGCGACCCACCACGCCACAAACGTCACCGTAGTACAAATCGCTCATGTCAGCATAAATGGGTTTGGTAGCAAGCTCACCATGAATCCCATCGTCACAGCCAGACAGGATAGCCATCACAGACAGCAGTAAAGATGCGCGTCTTGCTACCACTTGGCACTCATTCATGAGAAATCCCATAGCCTTATGAAGTCCAACGCACTACTTGAGTGCTTCCAAAAGCGCTGGCGGAACTTCGCCCCCCTTCGGGATGAAGTGATACTGCGCACCCTCGATCATCATCATTTCTTGAAACACACGACCTGTCTCCCATTTCTTATCTACTTCCTGCGCGTGGATCATCCCTGGCATGGATGCCGCGACAAGAAGGCTGAGCACACGGCGGCGGGGAACACTTCGGTTAATGCGAGGCATCAAGATCTCCCTGATCGAAGGCAACGAGGCATGCGCAAGACGGGAGACAGATGTTCGGCACCGCAGTCCGCGCTTCAGGTGCGAATTAATGCCGATGTCGTGGAGTCGCTCAATACGTAAAAACTTGTTCTACAAGAGGGCACAATGGGCTTCGTTATTCCCGAGCCTTGCTGCGCAACACCCTTCCGATTGTTCCTAAGTACTTTCCCTACATCACAACCAGATCAATCTGACAAATCACCGTTGGTAGGTGCATACACCGATATGACGCGATTGACGCGCTTCCACTGACTTCTTCGATACAGACGTACTCCGAAGGCGCCGCGGCGGGCAGCCGCACGCGCGCCAGGCTCGGCCATAGTGCCGACGCATCTGGCGCTTTTCCTGCCGTTCACCATCTGCCAGTATCTTGGGCATGCATGCACCCGACAGCTGGCATCTTCAGGATGCGATTGCCCTGCTCTCTCTGATCGAACTGGGTAGACGAGAACTCGCGGAAGGCAAAGTCAGCGATGCGCTTGCATTCCTGCACGAAATGGACGATGAGCAACCTGTGGAGCCGTGCTCTGCCGGGCTGCGATTGGAAGCCAGCCAGTTCGAAGGCCCGATTCGATGACCCATACGTGCGCTGCCTGCGCCATAGCCTCAGGCCAATCGCCAGCCCACATCATCCACCAGAACGACCGCATCATCTGCTTCCTCGACCACGCGCCCATCAACCCGGGCCACATCCTGATTTGTCCGCGTGCGCATCTGGCTGACCTCACCGATCTCCCCGATGACCTGCTCGCCGAGATCGCCACAACAGCAAAGGCCATGGCACAGCTGCTCAAGGACAAGCTGGGCTGCGATGGCGTATCACTGTTGCAGAACAACGGAGCATTCAACGATCTGGCTCATTTCCATCTGCATGTCTTCCCGCGATATGCGGGTGACGGCTTCGGTTGGACGAATGCTCAGCTGAAAGCAGTCCAACCTACCAGCAAAGAGGCGCTTGCGCTCCTTGCGCTGATCGGACTTGGAAGGAAGGAACTTGTAGATGGCAAGTCCGCCGACGGCATCAGATTCTTGGACGAGATGGACGACTGAAGCGCCGCGCCAGACAGATCCTGAGGCCGGACGCGCCAACGCGCGTCCGGACTGTTTTGGTCGGCGCTTCTGACTGGCATGGCCCGTCACTACCTGGTTAAGCAGTTGCGTGGTCGATTCGCGTCTATGCCTTTCATGCTCAGCACCTACCTCAGGCCCAGACCCAACGCATCGCGGCTTGCGCCCAGCGGCGAACCATGCCCGGCCCGCGCGTCCGCTGTTCCGACGGAATCGCGAGGTCCTTGCGCCATGTGTGACGTAGTGCACTTGTTGCAACGTTGTGGTGAAGCGTGGTGGTCGGAGTCGCGAATGGACCGAGTTGCGGTTGGCTCGATGTGAGAGACGAGAGTGAGCGGCCGGGCGATCCGGCTTGTCGTGACGGTTTCGGTCGGGTGCGCTGCGTTATAGAGCCGACAGGTGATATCGGCCGTCGTCTTGCGACCGACGCTACCGGTCAAGCGCGTTTCCCGATGGAGATCCGACTGAAGGCGTCGCGAGCTTTGCTTGCAAGTTTCTTCATGGATCGAAGCGTTCTGCGGGCCGTAGAGTCAGTGCGCCCACTTGTGGCACTTCACTCAAATATCAACTTCGCTTGGATGCTCATGAACTTCTCGCACAACATGCTTCAGCTGTGTATCGCCGCTTCGCTTGCCTTGACGGTTGGCGGCTGCTCTTCTCTCGCCTCCAAGACAAACACGCTCACCGACGACAAGATCAAGTCACAAACGTCGGCGGCCCTGGGGCTTCAGCCCGACGAACTGACGATTGTCAGCCGCAGGACGGAGGGCACGAATACGTACGTCAATTTGAAGGCATCAAGCGGCAACGAGTTCACCTGCATGATCAACGGAGGAAATATGCTCACGCTGGGCATGACCAACCCGCCTGTATGCGAGAAGAAGCGCGAACCCCTGAGGGGATTCCCGGGCATATGAGCTGATTACGCTGACTCGATGGACTCCCGATCCTCCGATCCTCGAGTCACACGCCGTTGTCCGGCCAAGGGCAATGTGCACTGCACGTAGCCGGGCAGAGCCCGGCTTTACGTCAGGTCCGCGCCTGCATCGCCTTCCGGCTCCAGCGCTTTCACCAGTACCGCAGCCTGCGTGCGGCTGTGGCATTCCAGCTTCTTCAGGATCGCGGTGACATGCACCTTCACCGTGTTTTCTGCTAGACCGAGCTCGTAGGCGATCTGCTTGTTGAGCAGGCCGTCGGCCAGGCACAGCAGCACGCGGAACTGCTGCGGGGTGAGCTGGGCGAGGCGTGCGGCGAGCAGGGCGTCGGATTCGCTGCGCTCCGGGGCCATGGCCGGGAACCACAAGCCGCCGTCGAGCACGGCTTCCACGGCCTGGCCGATGGTTTCGGCCGGGGCGGATTTGGGGATGAAGCCAGCGGCACCGAACTGCTGGGCGCGGCGGATGACGCGGGGGTGGTCGTTGGAAGAAACGATGACCACCGGGATGTCGGGGTGCGAGCCGCGTACATGCAGCAGGGAGGAGAAGCCGCGGGCACCGGGCATGGTGAGGTCGAGCAGAACCAGTTCGATTTCGGGGTTCTGGTCGAGCGCGGTTTCGAGGGCGGAGGCGCTGGCGACTTCGATGACCCGTGCACCGGGGAGCGATTGGTGCAGGGAGTGGACG
>JAEXNZ010000242.1 GCA_023439425.1 Pseudomonadota bacterium | reverse complement strand
TTCGGCGATGTACGCCTCCAGTGCATTGACCTTGGCCTTGTTCAGGGCCTGGGCGCGGGTGTCGGCACTCAGGCGCAGGCCATAGCTGGCCGAACCGGTACCACGGGAACTGGCGGTCTGCGCCGCGACGGGCGCGGCCACCATCAGTGCGATGAGAATCAGCAGTAGGGCACGAATCAACGGCATGACTTGATCAACTCCTGGAGGGCTTGGGTCTGTTGCTGCAGCGGCTTGCCGCCGGGCTTCTGTTCGTCGAGCCAGGCGCGCGAATCGGCGCGCTTGGCAGCGGCACCGGCGAAGGCGTCCAGCCCGGCCAGCACGGTTTCGTAGCTGGCCGACCACTGGTCCACCTGCCACTGCGTCACCGGCACCACCTTGGTGGCCCCCTTGCGCAGCGGCTGGTCGAAGAACACCTTGCCGGAGAACGGCTCGACCACCGACACGTTGAAGAACGCGCCGAACAACATCGTCTTCACCGCCGGGGTTTCATTGATCACGCCGTGCTTCATGGCATCGAGCTTGAGCTTGATGACGTAGTCGGCTTCGGGAATCTTCAGCTGGTAGACCTTGCCGTCGGCAAAGCGCGCGGCCATCGCCCCGCCGATCGCCTGGCCGGTGGCCGGCGGCAGCAGGCCGATGCCGGTGTTGGACGAGACCGCCTTGGACAGCTCATGCGCCAGGGTGGCGCGCAGCACCGGCTCCAGCGCCGGGTCCGGCAGCTTGGCGCGGGCGGCATCGCTCAGCGTCACTTCGCCCACCTGCAGGCGGCGCACCGAGGCGTCCGGCAGCTTGGCTGGGTTGAGCGTGGCAGCCAGCACCTGCGGCAGGCTGGTGGCAGCAGTGCCGTACAGCAGGTCGGCGATGATCGCATCGACGTCGTCGCTGTCCGGGCGGTAGTCCTGCACGTCGATACGCTGCAGGGTGATCGGGTAGGACGCCACCACCTGGCGTTCGCGGAAGTCGAAGAACAGCGCCTGCAGCGCCACTTCCACCAGCACCTTGTACTGGTTGCCGATCGGTTCGACCGAGACCAGCTCGCGGTCCAGCGCGGCCGCCAGCACGGTGGCGCTGGTGGTGCCGTCGAGCATGGCCAGCGGCTGGTCGATCAGCTCCAGCTGGGTCGGCTTCTGTGCGCTCAGGCGTGCCCACAGGGCCTTGTTGAGCGTGGGCAGGCCGCGCGCTTCAAGCACGGCGGCGGTGCGCGGGGTGCTGGCCTTCACCGCGCTCTGGTCGGCGGTATAAGCGAAACCGGCCCAGTAGGCCTGTTGAGATTTATCGGCCGCCTGGGCGGCCCCGCTGGCGAACACGACCACCAGCCCACACACCCACAGCCACGCGCCACGCGCGCGCGTACGCTTCGTCCCTGAAACCATTGTCCCGCTGTCCTTATCGGTTAGACCCGGACGTTGGCCGGGTCAGATTTGTGAATGCGCGACACGATACGCCCGTCCGGTGACAGGGGCAAGACGGGGTGACGGCAATGGCATCACGCGGAACGGTCGGCCTTCGCCTGCAACAACGCCTTCTCACGCACATTCGTGGTCAATTCCGCCGCCCGCGCAAACGCTTCAGCCGCCTCCCCCAACCGCCCCAGCTGCGACAACAGGTCGCCCTGCACCGCCGCCAGCGGCGCGTACTCGCGTAACCGGCCATCGGCGGCCAGCGCCTCCACCAGCGGCCACGCCGCCGCCGCCCCAGCCGCCCGCGACACCGCCACCGCCCGGTTGAGCTCCACCACCGGCGACGGATTCACCTGCGCCAGCCGCGCATACAACGCCGCCATCTGCGCCCAGTCGGTGTCCTCCAGCCGCCGCGCACGGGCATGGCAATCGGCAATTGCCGCCTGCAGCACGTACGGGTCGTCCGCGCCGCCCAGTTCCAGCGCGCGGCGCAGCGCCGCCTGCCCCCGGGCCACCTGCAGGTGGTCCCAGCGACTGCGGTCCTGGTCGGGCAGCAGGATCGGGTTGCCCTCCGCATCCACCCGCGCCCGTGCCCGCGAGGCCTGCAGTTCCATCAACGCCAGCAGGCCGTGCACCTGCGGCCACACCGGCAGGCGCTGCTGCAGGATGCGGCCCAGCCGCAACGCTTCTTCGCACAGCGCCGGGCGCATCCAGTCGTCGCCGCTGCTGGCCGCATAGCCCTCGTTGAACACCAGGTAGACCACTTCCAGCACCGAAGCCAGCCGCTCCGGCAGCGCCGCCTGGCGCGGCACCTCGAACGGCACCTGCTTGCTGGCCAAGGTGCGCTTGGCCCGCACGATGCGCTGGGCGATGGTCGGCTCAGGCTGCAGGAAGGCGCGTGCGATCTCGTCGGTGGTCAGCCCGCCGAGCAGACGCAGGGTCAGGGCGACGCGTGCGTCCGCACCCAGCACCGGGTGGCAGGCCACGAAGATGAGCCGCAGCAGGTCATCGCCGATATCGTCGCCCAGCGCCTCAGTGTCGTCAGGCAGCGGCAACGGCTGCGGTTCCAGTTCGCTGCCCCACTGCGCATGCTGCCCCGCCACCCGCTGGTGCTGGCGCAGCACGTCGATGGCGCGGTTGCGCGCGGTGGTCATCAGCCACGCTCCGGGATTGTCCGGCACGCCCTGTGCCGGCCAGCGCTCCAGCGCGGCCAGCCAGGTGTCCTGGACCAGTTCTTCGGCCCGCCCCACGTCGCCGCCCAGCATGCGTGCCAGACGTGCGATCAGAGCCGGTGCCTCCATGCGCCACAGAGTATCCAGTCGGTGTGTCAGCGCGGCATCCATGCCGGGAATGAAACCACTCAGCCCGGCGCGGCGTCCATATCCATGTGCGCCACCTCCCACAGATGCCCGTCCGGATCCTGGAAGCTGCGCTGGTACATGAAGCCGTAGTCGCGCGGTGGTTGCGGTTCGGTGCCGCCGGCTTTCAGTGCCTTTTCCAGCTGAGCGTCCACCGCTTCGCGGCTGGTTGCCGACAGTGCGTTGATCACCGCTGCGGTGGCGTGGGTGTCGGCGATCGGCTTGCTGATGAAGGTCTCGAAGAACGGCTTGCGCAGCACCATGACGAAGATGTGCTCGCTGATCACGATGCAGGCACCGTCGTCGTTGGAGAAGGTGGGGTTGAGTTGATAGCCCAGCGCGGTGTAGAAGGTTTTGCTGCGCTCGAGATCTTCTACGGGCAGGTTGACGAAGATCATCTGTTCGGTGGTCAGTTTCATTCGGACATTCCAGGTGTCAGAGGGCGCGGGCGTTACGGGAACGGCTTCATGCAGTTGACCATCCACGGCTTGCCGTACTTGTCTTCCAGCATGCCCCAGCGGTGCGCCCAGAACGTTTCGCCGATCGGCATGGTGACTTTGCCGCCTTCGGACAGCTCCTTGAACACGCGTTCGGCTTCTTCAATGCTGTCCACGTCGATGTTGATGGTGGTGGTGCCGGCACCGTCGGACGGCGGGCCATCGGCGGCCATCAGCACGGCATCGCCCACTTCCAGCTGGCTGTGTGCCACCAGGTTCGGGTCGAGCGGGCCCGGCGCGTCGCCGCAGCCGTCCATGTCGTTGCCCGGCGGCATGTCGCCATACTTCATTTCCGAAGTGACGTTGCCGCGCAGTACCTTGGCGTAGAACGCCATCGCGTCGTGGGTCTGGCCATTGAAGCCCAGGAAGGGAATCAGTTTCATCGGGTTTCTCCGTCGTTGTGTTCAATCTGATCGCGCAGACGCTGTTCCTGCGCACGTAATTCCGGGGTGAAGGCTTCACCGAAGTCGTCCATGTCAAACAGCGGGCGCAGTTCGACCACGTCGTTGGGCGCGAACGGGGCCCGCTTGGCCCACTCCAGCGCCTCATCCATCGACCGCACCTGCCACAGCCAGAAACCGGCAATCAGCTCGCGGGTTTCGGCGAACGGGCCGTCGATGACCCGCGGGGCCGCCCCGCCGTACACCACCCGGTGGCCGCGGTGGCTGGGCTGCAGGCCCTCGCCGGCCAGCATGATCCCGGCGTTTACCAGCTGTTCGTTGAAGTTGCCCATGGCGGCCAGTTCGGCCTCGGTGGGCATCACCCCGGCTTCGGTGTCCGGGCTGGCTTTGACGATCACCATCACTTTCATTGCCGTGTCCTGTTTGCGGGCCCGGTTCGGGGGCCCTTCATGACATACGACGCACCAGTGGAGCCCAGATCGACATCCCCGGCAAAAAATATTTCGATCCCGTCATGTGGTGACGCTTATGGCCTGAACAGGCGGCCACTGCCGCACTGCAACACAGGTGCCGCGCCGGCTGCGGCATCATGGGCGCTTCCCCCGCTGCCGGTGGTGCGCCCATGCAATTCCTGCTGCTGATCAACATCGACCCGGAACTGATCCAGGCGCTTCCGGCCGAGGAGTACGACGCCGAGATGCGGGGCTGTCTGGCCCATGCCGACGAACTGCAGGCCCAGGGCGTCCTGGTGATGTCGCAGCAACTGCAGCCGGTGGAACAGGCGCGCACCCTGCGCGTGCGTCAGGCGCAGGCGCGGATCACCGATGGTCCGTTCGCCGAGACGCGTGAGTTTCTGGCCGGGTTCAACCTGATCAACGCGCGCGATGCCGATGAAGCGATGCGGATCGCGCACGAGTTTCCGTGGTCGCGTTACGGCAGTATCGAGGTGCGGCCGGTGGCGGATATGGAGGCAGAGCGGGTGCGGGTGAGCATGGGGGTCGGCGCCGCGGCGTGATCGCCAAATGCAGCCGGGCAAGCCCGGCTCTACGGGACTACGGTCACCTTCAGATCACGTGGGCCGACGGCTTCGTTGCCGCTGTAATCCCGTGCACTGGCGCGGATGATGTAATCCCCTGCGGGTAATGCCTCAGGCGACCAACGCCCGGTTTCCACCAGGCCATCGCGTACGGTGTTGGTCACCAGATACCGGAACCGGGTCACCGCACTGCCGTGCACGGTGATGCCGCTGTCGGGCGCATACGCCACCAATGTGGCACTGCGCTCGCGTGGCATGCGGTTGAACACGATGTTGAAGCGCGGCTGCTCGTACCCCTGCAACGGCTGCCCTGCGGCATCCAGAATCTGGTAACCCACCTGGTACAAGCCAAGCCGACGACGCGGCAGGTTGTGGTCCACCTGGTCCCAGGCTTCCACCACAATCTGCACGCCCGGTCCCAGTTTCGAGATCGGCACGCGTCCATCCGCGCCCGGCGTGATCGGCTGGTCGGCATCGTCCAGCACTTCAACGCCGGTGATGCGCGGCGCGAACGCGTCGGCGTAGCCGGTGAAGCCCAGCGCCACCGCGTTGCGTTCGAAGCCGCTGGCTCCGACGCTCAGGTGCACATGCGCCATGCGGTTGATGCTGCCCAGCGGGTCGCCCGCCTGGAAGCGGGTGCCGCGGCGCACGCGCACGCGTTCCAGCTTGCCGTCCAGGTCCAACAGTTGCGGCCAGCGGGCGTCGAAGGCGCGGCCCTGCGGATCGCGGCCGACTTTCATGTGGATGTAGCGGATGCGGTCGAGGGCCAGCCCCTCGGCCTGGTCGCCGACCGACCACGCGCCGAACGGGCTGCTCACCTTGCCGTCGGCCACTGCACGCACGGTCTGGCCGACGTCGCCGCGGATGTCGAAGCCGTCATGCAGGTGGTGGCGGCTTTCGCCCTTGAAGCTGCCGCGGACTTCGCCGAGGGTGCCTACTACTTCGTGCCAGCCTTGTTGCGGGTCGAGGGGCCAGCGGCCTTGGGTGATCGGTAAGGGGGCGTCCGGGGCGGGGCCGATCAGGGCGGGCGGTGGGGTGGTCGGCGTTTCCTGCCGGGCCAGACCCGGCGCGA
>JAEXNZ010000207.1 GCA_023439425.1 Pseudomonadota bacterium | reverse complement strand
CGGTCACGGTGGGCACGCGCTCGGTGTAGACCACCGCCATCGGCTTGTTCACGTTGGCGCTGGTGAAGTCGAACATGCGCTGGCCGCCGACCGCGTTGAGTGTCACGCTGACCGCAGCAGCACCATTCTGGTCGGTGGTGGCCTGGGCGGCGACCATCTGGTCACCGGTGACGATCACGCGCTTGTTCAGCAGGATCGGGCCACGGCCGTTGCGCTGATGGTAGACCTTGGCTTCCGGCGGAATACGGCCGGTATCGATGGCGTCCTGTGCGTTGCCGTCAACCACCGCGCGGTACTCCAGGGTGGCGGTGGCACCGATCATGCGTTTGGCTTCGGCGGTGTCCTGCACACCCGGCAGCTGCACGACCACGCGGTCGGCACCCTGGCGCTGGATGATCGGTTCAGACACGCCGAGCTGGTTGACACGATTGCGCAGCGTGTTGATGTTCTGCTCGATCGCGCCGTTGGCGATGCTGGTCAGTTCAGTTTCCGGCACGCTCACGGTGATGCGGTTACCGGTGACGTCGTAGCCCAGGGTCGGCTGTGCCTTTGCCAGCAGCTGACGGGCCTTTTCGACCACATCGGCACCGGCCGACGGACTGATCACCGCGGCAATGGTGTTGTCCGGGCGACGCTCGACCGACTGGTAGGGAATGCGCGCATCGCGCAGGCTGGTACGCACGTCTTCGGCGTAGGCTTCCATGCGCTTGTCCAGCGCGGCCTTCTGGTCCACCTGCAGCACGAAGTGCACACCGCCCTGCAGGTCCAGGCCCAGCGTCATCGGACGGCCGCCCAGCTTGGCCAGCCAATCCGGCACGGTCGAGGCCAGGTTCAGCGCCACCGTGTAGTTCTCGCCCACGCTGTCGCGCAGCAGGTCGCTGGCAGCGGCCTGGGTCTTCAGGTCGGGCAGACGGACGATCAGGCTGTCGCCCTCCTGCTCGGCACCGATGGTGGCGATGCCGGCCTTCTTCAGGTCGGCCACCACGCGGTCACGCAGCGCGTCGTCGATCTGGCCGCCACGGTTGGCGGTGATCTGGACGGCGGCGTCCTTCTGGTAGATGTTGGGCAGCGCATACAGGGTGCTGAGCGCCAGTACGATCAGGATGACGACGTACTTCCAGCGTGGAAATTCAAGCATTGCCAGGTTCCTGCGCGGTGCCAGTCCCGGCACCGCGGTTGGTCTTGGGAAAAAGGAAAATCAGACGGCCGACTTCAGGGTGCCGGCGGGCAGCACGTTGCCGACAGCGCCCTTCTGGACGCGGATGTTCACGTTGTCAGCCACTTCGATGGTGACGAAGTTGTCGCCGATCTTGGTGACCACGCCGGCAATGCCGCCGTTGGTGAGCACTTCGTCACCGACCTTGATCTTGTCCAGCATCGCCTTGTGTTCCTTCTGGCGCTTCATCTGCGGACGGATCATCAGGAAGTACATGATCGCGATCAGGATGATCGGGAACAGCAGCGTGGTCAGGCCCATGCCCTGCGGCTGGCCGCCGGCGGCTTGGGCGTGGGCGGCGGGAATCAGGAAAGCGAGCAGGTTCATTGTGTGTCCTTGGGTTGGGAGGCGCCCTGCCCCGGGGGGAAGGGTGTCGCCGCGAAACGGTGGGTCAGCCGCGAAGTATGCCACGGCCCAGTGGCTATTCCTTGGGCCAATTGGCACGGTCTTCAAGGCACCCGGGGTCAGTCCTGGTGGCCCAGCGGCGGCGTGGCCATGCCCCGGGCCGTGTAGAAGGACTCGCGGAAGGCGGTGAAGGTTCCCGCCGCGATCGCCGCGCGCATGTCGGCCATCAGTTTTTCGTAGTAGTACAGGTTGTGCAGGGTGCCCAGCATCGGGGCCAGCATTTCATTGCAGCGGTCCAGGTGGCGCAGGTAGGACCGGGTGTAGCCGCTGCTGCAGGCATGGCAGCCGCAGCCCGGCTCGATGGTGTCCATGTCGCGCTCGTAACGGGCGTTGCGGATGCGCACCGTGCCAAACGAGGTGAAATAGTGGCCGTTGCGGGCGTTGCGGGTCGGCATGACGCAATCGAACATGTCCACACCGCGGGCCACGCCTTCCACCAGATCTTCCGGACGTCCTACGCCCATCAGATAGCGCGGGCGGTCGGCCGGCAGGATCGGATTCAGATGATCGAGCATGGCGTTGCGCTCGTGCTCCGGCTCACCCACCGCCAGGCCGCCGATGGCGTAGCCGTCGAAGCCGATCTGCTGCAGGCCCTCGGCCGAACGCGTGCGCAGGTCGTGGTGTACCCCACCCTGCACGATGCCGAACAGGGCCGCATCGTTGCCCAGTTCATCGTGAGCATTGCGGCTGCGCTGGGCCCAGCGCAGGCTGAGCTCCATCGAGGTGCGCGCCACCAGCTCGGTGGCCGGGTACGGGGTGCACTCGTCGAAGATCATCACGATGTCCGAATCGAGCACCTTCTGGATCTTCATGCTTTCTTCCGGGCCCAGGAACACCTTGGCCCCGTCAGTCGGCGAGGCAAAGGTGACCCCTTGTTCGGTGATCTTGCGGCGATGGGCCAGCGAGAACACCTGGAAGCCACCGGAGTCGGTCAGGATCGGGCCATTCCAGCGCGCGAAGCCATGCAGGCCGCCGTGGTCGGCGATCACGTCCAGGCCCGGGCGCAGGTACAGATGGAAGGTGTTTCCAAGGATGATTTCCGCGCCCAGCGCCCGGATCTGCTCCGGCAGCACGCCCTTGACCGAGCCATAGGTGCCCACCGGCATGAACGCCGGGGTTTCCACCGTTCCGCGCGGGAAGGTCAGGCGGCCGCGACGGGCACGGCCGTCGGTGGTCTGGAGCTGGAACTGGAGTCGGGACATCGGCGGGAATTGACGGCAAATAATCGCCGATTATCGCCCAAAACACCGCCGTAGAGCCACGCCCTGCGTGGCTGCGGCATCTGGATCAACCGTAGAGCCACGCCCTGCGTGGCTGCGCGGTGCCCGGCCTGGT
>JAEXNZ010000170.1 GCA_023439425.1 Pseudomonadota bacterium | reverse complement strand
TCACGGCAGAAGGAAACACGCCATGTGCAACACCCACACCCACAACTACGACGTCATCCAGCAGCCGGGCGCTGCGCCGATCAAGCTCTGGACCCGCGGCGTGCCGCTGGAAGACGCCGCGCGCGAGCAGCTGCAGAACATCGCCAAGCTGCCCTTCATCCATCGCTGGATCGCGGTGATGCCCGACGTGCATCTGGGCAAGGGGGCCACGGTGGGCTCGGTGGTGCCGACCATCGGCGCGATCGTGCCGGCGGCGGTCGGCGTGGATATCGGCTGCGGCATGATCGCCGCGCGCACCACCCTGGTCGCCAGCGACCTGCCGGACAACCTGGCCGAGCTGCGCAGCGCGAGCGAGCGCGCGGTGCCGCACGGCCGTACCGTCGGACCGCGTGACAAGGGCGCGTGGAATGCCCCGCCGGAGCTGGCGATTGAAGGCTGGTCGCAGCTGGTGGCCGATTTCGAGTTGATCTGCCAGCGTCACCCGCGCCTGAAGAACACCAACAACCTCAAGCACCTGGGCACCCTGGGTACCGGCAACCACTTCGTGGAAGTGTGTCTGGACCAGGAAGACCGCGTGTGGTTCATGCTGCACTCCGGCTCGCGCGGGGTGGGTAACGCCATCGGCACCCACTTCATCGAGCTGGCCAAGCAGGACATGCGTCGCTGGATGATCAACCTGCCGGACCAGGATCTTGCGTACCTGCCGGAAGGCAGTGAGCACTATGGCGACTATGTGTTCGCGGTGGACTGGGCACAGCGTTACGCCCGCGTCAACCGCGAGATCATGATGCGCCACGTGGTCGAGGCTGCACGCAAGGTGATCAGCAAGCCGTTCGAGGCCGCGGCCGAGGCGGTGAACTGCCACCACAACTACGTCAGCCGCGAGCACCACTTCGGCAAGGACGTGTTCGTGACCCGAAAGGGCGCGGTGAGCGCACGCAAGGGCGAGCTGGGCATCATTCCGGGCAGCATGGGGGCCAAGAGCTTCATCGTGCGTGGCCTTGGTAATGCCGACAGCTTCAACAGCTGCAGCCACGGGGCCGGGCGTGTGATGAGCCGTACCCAGGCGCGCAAGTTGATCACGGTCGACGAGCACGCCAAGGCCACCGCGCACGTGGAATGCCGCAAGGACGCGGAGGTGGTGGACGAGTCGCCGGCGGCCTACAAGCCGATTGAAGCGGTGATGGAGGCCCAGCGTGACCTGGTGGAGATCGTGCACACGCTGCGTCAGGTGGTGTGTGTGAAGGGATGAAGGAACACGTGCGCGGCGTACACTGCGCCGCGCACGGCAACAGGCAGGAGGAACAACGACATGGAGATGATTGAACTGGACGGCACCGAGGGCGGCGGCCAGCTGTTGCGCTCGGCGCTGACCTTGAGTCTGTGCACTGGCATTGGCTTCAGCATGAGCAACATCCGCGGCCGTCGTCGTCGCGCGGGGCTGATGCGCCAGCATCTGACCGCGGTGAATGCGGCAGCCAGCGTCGGCCAGGCACGGGTGCACGGTGCCGCGCTGGGGGCGACCGAGCTGCGCTTCGAGCCCGGCGCGGTGCGTGGCGGCGACTACCACTTCGCCACCGGCAGTGCCGGTTCGGCCACGCTGGTGCTGCAGACCGTGCTGCCGGCGCTGTGGCAGGCGGCGGTGCCGTCCACCCTGCAGCTGGAAGGCGGCACCCACAACCCGCTGGCCCCGAGCGCGGACTTCATTGCCGAAAGCTACCTGCCGGCATTGGCGCAGATGGGCGTACAGACCACCTTCGCGCTGCAGCAGCACGGGTTCTATCCAGCCGGCGGTGGCCGCTTCGAGGTGCAGGTGAACCCCTGCGCCGCGCTGCAGCCGTGCGCGCTGGAAACCCGTGGCATGCCGTTGAGCGTGGAGGCGGGCGTGCTGATGTCGGGCCTGTCCGGCAGCATCGGCCTGCGCGAGCTGCAGGTGCTGGCCGACCGTTTGGGCGTGGACGCGCATCCGCGCCACGTGCAGTCGCTGCGCCCGGCCATCGGCCCGGGCAATGTGGCGCAGGTGCGCGTGCGCCATGGCGCGCAGGTGGAAGTGTTCACCGGCCACGGCGAGCGCGGCATCAGTGCCGAGCAGGTCGGTGCACGCCTGGCCGATGAGGTGCAGCAGTACCTCGACGGCGGTGCCTGCGTGGGCGAGCACCTGAGCGACCAGCTGTTGCTGCCGATGGCCCTGGCCGGGGGTGGCTCATTCACCACGCATGTGTTGAGCGAACACCTGGTATCCAATGCCCGTCTCATCGAAAAATTCCTGCCGGTGGAATTCGAATGGGAACACAGCGGCGCCGGTTGGCGGGTATGGGTGGGATAGGCCCATCCCCCCATCCCCCCATTCGCCATCCCATCCCGCGTTTCCCCCGCTTCGTCGCATCCCGCTTGAACCGCTCTGGCCGCACGCCCAGAGTCGGACGCTGTCCGCTGGGAGCGTGCATATGAACAAGGGAATTCCGTATCTGCTGGCTGTGCTGGTCGCGCTGACGCTGTCGGCCGGCTGGGCAGCACCGGTACTGGCCCTGTTCGAACACGCGGCCAGTTGTCTGGGCAGCGGCGGCAGCCTGGACCTGGTGCGGCTGCGCTGCGTACCGGCCACCCCGGTGGCACTGGGCTGGCCGTTCTGGGCGACCCTGGCGGCCACCGGGCTGGTTGTGATGGCGGTCACGAACCGGCGCGGCCTGCACCGGCGCTGAGGACCCGGGCCGGCCAATTGATCCGGCTCAAGGCGGTCCGTGCACGCCGGGTGTGCAATGGTAGCCCCACACCATTGCACGGAGCCCGCCATGTACAAGCGCATTCTCATTGCTACCGACGGTTCGGAACTGGCGGCCAAGGGCCTGGACAAAGGCCTGGAGCTGGCCAAGGACCTCGGCGCGGAAGTGGATATCGTGACCGTGTCCGAGCCGTGGGCGGTCGGCATGTACGACGCCATGGGCTGGAGCGTGGGCTACATGAACAGCCC
>JAEXNZ010000139.1 GCA_023439425.1 Pseudomonadota bacterium | reverse complement strand
ACGTGCATGAGGCGGTTGCCCGGGCCGACCTGATCATCGCGGTCGGCCACGACACAGTGGAAAAACCACCGTTCCTGATGAAGAGTGGTGGCGGACCCAAGGTGATCCATGTGGGCTTCCAGTCCGCCACGGTGGAGCAGGTTTACCAGCCGGATATCGAGGTGCTGGGTGATATCGGCAGTACGGTAGGGGCGCTGGCGGATCGGCTGGAGGGCAAGCTGACCGAAGACGCCGGCATGATGGAGCTGCGCCAGAAGATCCTGGCGCGCCTCAACGATCGCGCTGAGGAAGACCGCTTCCCGGTCACCCCGCAGCGCCTGGTTCATGACGTGCGCGAGGCCATGCCCGAAGACGGCATCGTCTGCCTCGACAATGGCATGTACAAGATATGGTTTGCCCGCAACTACCGCACTCACGTGGCCAACACGCTGCTGCTGGACAACGCCCTGGCCACCATGGGGGCAGGCCTGCCCTCGGCGATGATGGCGTCCATGCTGTACCCGCAGCGCCGCGTGCTGGCCGTGTGCGGTGATGGCGGCTTCATGATGAACTCGCAGGAGATGGAAACCGCGGTGCGGCTGGGCCTGAACCTGGTGGTGCTGATTCTCAACGACAGCGCCTACGGCATGATCCGCTGGAAGCAGGCGGTGGATGGGTTCGAGGACTTCGGCATGCGCTTCGGCAACCCGGACTTCGTGCGCTATGCCGAGGCCTATGGAGCCAAGGGCACCCGGGTCACCGCCGTGCAGGATCTGGTGCCCAGCATCGAAGCCGCCTTCGCCGGCGGTGGCGTGCATCTGCTGGACGTGCCCATCGACTACTCCGAAAACACCCGCGTTCTGGTCAACGAACTGCGCAACCGCACGCCCGATGTCGGCTGTGCGTAAACCAAGGAATCCTCCATGCTTACCGTAGTACAGGCCTTCGACCGCGCCCCGATCGCGGAAGTCCCCTTTGATGATGCCGCCGCACTGGAGCGCAAGCTGAGTGCCGCCGAGAAAGCGTTCAAGAATCGTGATAGCTGGCTGCCACCGCACCAGCGCATTGCAATCCTGCGCCGGCTGGCAGCACTGATGGAGGCCAAGCGCGACCATCTGGCCATGCAGATCGCGCGCGAGGGTGGCAAGCCACTGCCGGACGCCATTGTTGAAACCAACCGCGCCATCGATGGCGTGCACAACGCCGCCGATGAACTGCGCAACTTCGCCGGCCGCGAGATTCCGATGGGGCTTTCGGCGGCCGCGGACAATCGCTGGGCCTTCACTACCAAAGAGCCGATTGGCATCGTGGCGGCGATCTCGGCGTTCAATCATCCGTTGAATCTGATCGTGCACCAGGTGGCACCGGCCATTGCCGTGGGCTGCCCGGTGATCATCAAGCCGGCCTCGGCCACGCCGCTGTCGTGCCTGGAGTTCGTCGCCTTGGCCCACGAAGCTGGCCTGCCGGAGGCATGGGCGCAGACCTTCCTGCCGGATGGCAACGAACTGGCCGAAGCCTTGGCCACCGACAGGCGCGTTGCGTTCCTGAGCTTCATCGGATCGGCCAAGGTCGGCTGGTCGCTGCATGCCAAGCTGGCACACGGGGCGCGCTCGGCGCTGGAGCACGGCGGCGTGGCACCGGCCATCGTTGACCGCAGCGCCGACCTTGGCAAGATCATCGAGCCGATTGTGAAGGGCGGCTACTACCACGCCGGGCAGGTGTGCGTGTCCACCCAGCGCATCTTCGTGCACGACGCGATCGCTGAGGATTTCACCCAGGCTCTGATTGCCCGGGTCGAGAAGCTGCGCACGGGCGACCCGACGTTGAAGGACACCGAAGTCGGCCCGCTGATCCAGATCCGCGAAGCGGACCGGGTCGCCGAGTGGATCGACGAAGCGGTGAAGGGTGGGGCGCAACTGGCCACCGGCGGCAAGCGTCTCTCTGAAACCACGCTGCAGCCCACCGTCCTGCTCAATCCCGCCGCAGACGCACGCGTGACCACGCAGGAAGTATTCGGCCCGGTCGTCGCCGTGTACCGCTACAGCGACCTCGACGACGCCATTGCCCGCGCCAACTCACTGCCGACTGCTTTCCAGGCCAGCATCTTCGCCCAGGACATCGACATCGCCCTGCGCGCCGCCAACCGTCTGGATGCCTCCGCGGTGATGATCAACGACCCCACCGCATTCCGCACCGACTGGATGCCCTTCGCCGGCCGACGCGAATCCGGCTACGGCACCGGCGGCATTCCGTACACCATGCGCGACATGTCGCAGGAGAAGATGATCCTGATGCGTCGAAGCTGACCGTCGCGGGACATCACGCCCCGTCCATGTCCACCTGTTCACAATCTGCCGGTCCAACACTGCGGAGAAGCATATGCGTGGCATCGGGCTGGCCCTGGGATTGCTCCTGGCAGCGGCTTGTGCGCATGCCGACGAACTGACGGTGTCGGCAGCGGCAAGCCTGTCGGACGCGTTCCGGGAAATCGGTACAGCGTACGAAAAGGCGAACCCGGGCACGCAGGTACACTTGAACACGGCGGCGTCCGGCGTACTGTTGCAGCAGATCCGCAACGGCGCTCCGGTCGATGTATTCGCTTCGGCCGATGAATTCACCATGGACGAGGCCGCCCGGGCCTCGTTGATCGACCCGTCCCGGTGCCATGTGTTCGCCCGCAATACGCTGGTGGTGGTGGTGCCGATCACCGCAACTGCGGTGCCGTCCCGCCTGCAGGACCTGACCGGGTCTGCAGTCCAGCGCATTGCCGTGGGTAATCCGCAGTCGGTGCCGGCAGGCCGCTACGCGAAAGCGGCCCTGGAGGCGGCCAGGTTGTGGCAACCGCTGTCACCGAAGTTGATCACTACCCAGAATGTGCGCCAGGCGCTGGACTACGTGGGGCGGGGCGAAGTGGATGCAGGCTTCGTCTATGGCAGTGACGCCAGCACTTTCAAGCAGCGCGTGCGTACGGCCTTCACCGTACCGTTGTCGCAACCGGTCAACTACCCCATTGCACCCGTAGCGCGTAGTCCTCACGCGGCGCGGGCGGCTGACTTCGTCGCCTATGTGCGATCCCCCGGCGCGCAGGCGATTCTTCGCCGCTACGGCTTCAGCGCCGCCGACGCCCGCTAGATGGAAATGGATTGGACGGCGGTGCTGCTGTCGTTGAAGGTCGCCGGATCTGCAACGCTGATCAATCTTGTGCTGGGCGTGGCCGCAGGTGCTGCGTTCGCTCGCTGGCGGTTTCCAGGTCGCGAGACACTGGACACCCTGTTGACGCTTCCGATGGTGATGCCACCCACTGTGCTGGGTTACTACCTGTTGGTGCTGGTGGGACGGAACGGGCCCATCGGCCATTGGCTGGACAGTACGCTGGGCATCCAGTTGATCTTCACCTGGCAGGGCGCGGTGCTGGCCGCGGCCATTGTTTCCTTTCCGCTGGTGTTCAAGCCCGCACGCGCCGCATTTGAAGCGGTGGATACCCAGCTGGAACAGGCCGCCCGGGTACTGGGAGTGCGCGAAGCTGGACTGTTCCTGCGTGTCTCGTTGCCACTCGCCTGGCGCGGCATCCTGCCCGGTCTGCTGCTGGGTTTCGCCCGGTCAATGGGTGAGTTCGGTGCAACCCTGATGGTCGCCGGCAGTATTCCCGGCAGGACCCAGACGCTCTCCATCGCCGTGTATGAAGCGGTGCAGGCCGGGCAGGATGACCGCGCACTATTCCTGGTCGTCGTTACATCGGTGATCTGCATGGGGGCGCTGCTGCTGGCCGGTCGTCTCGCGGCCGGGCCATCGGAAGGGGGACCTCGCCGATGACCTGCATCGATTTCTGCGTGCGAATGCAGCTGCAATCGCCTGGCCGCCGCTTCGAGCTCGACGTGTCTCTGCAGACTGCGGCGCGGCGTGTCGTGATCTTCGGCGAATCCGGTGCCGGCAAAAGCTTGACGCTGCGGGCAATTGCGGGATTGCTGCGGCCCGATGCGGGATGGATGCGCGTCGACGGGGACACGCTGTTCGACAGCACGCGCGGCATCGACCTTCCGCCGCAGAACCGGCGAATGGGGTATGTCTTCCAGGACTATGCGTTGTTTCCGCACTTGACGGTTCGTCAGAACATCGCCTTTTCCCTGGCGGCGGGGCTGTTCAACCCGGGCCGGCGCTTCCGCTCTGAGGTAGTTGAACACTGGGTGGAACGGCTGAATCTTGGCCAGGTGGGCGACCAGTACCCGCGTGACATCTCCGGCGGACAGCGACAGCGTACGGCTGTCGCGCGCGCGTTGGTGGCGCAGCCACGTGCCTTGCTGCTCGATGAACCGTTCGCGGCTCTCGATCACGCCAACCGCCAGGCCACCCGCGAAGGACTGGAGCACCTGCTGGACACGTTGGGCATTCCAGTGGTGTTGATCACCCATGACCGGGAAGATCTCGATCGTTTTGGCGGGGAAATACTGCACCTGCGTGATGGCCGGAACCTGAGGCCAGACGCCGGGTAAGCCGGCATCAAGCGGGATCAATCAATCCCAGTCTGCGCGCAGTAGCCAGGTCGTCCAAGGTATCGATATCCAACGCCAGACCCGGCGCATGGATCAGTGACAGGTGCTGGCGGGGCAGGGTACGGAGACGCTTGCGGAAACCCGCATTGCCGGACGCAGAGTCGAGTTCTTCGAACCAGCTGCCGGGCACGACAGCTGGTACACCGACGGCTTCCGGAAGTACGGTGGCAGCACACCCGGCCTCTGAATGCTTCGCGCCCTCCAGCAGCGCGTGCAGATGCGCGGCCTCAAGTGCGGGCTGGTCGCAGCCCAGCACCAGTACGCGTGGGAACGCCCTCACGGAATCGGCCGCCGCCTGGAGGCTTGCGCCCATTCCCTTGCCGGGCTCTGGGTGAATGATCTTCACGTCCGGAAGGTCGCGCAGCAGCTCGATCATGGCGTGGGCGTGGGCAGGCAGTGCAATGACCAGGGTCGCCGGTGTGGTGGAAGCGGCCAGCCGTGCCATGCGATGCAGCAGTGTTTCACCGTCGCTACGGAGCAACTGTTTGGGCTGGCCCAGACGTTCGCTGACCCCGGCTGCCAGGAGCACGGCCGCATGCGCGTTCAATCGCGGCGCGCTCATTGCAGGTCAGCGTGCACGCCGTGTCTCCACGCCTGGAGCTGCGCGGCGATGCTCAGCGCGATCGCCTCGGGCCCCCTCCCACCCAGCGGCATCCCGATGGGCGAGCGCAGGCGAGGCAGCAGGAGGATCCGCAGGGACTCAGGCAGCACCTGGAACAGGTCTTCCCGCCGGCGCTCGGGCCCAAGCAGGCCGATGAAGGGAACGGTAGAGACGGCCAACAGCTGCAGGGCCTCGAGGTCGCGCTCGAAATTGTGATGCATTACCAGCGCGGCATCTGGCCGCAACCGGGTCAACGCCTCTTCGGTAAAACTGGCATCCGGTACCCGTGCGCGCCATGTAGCGCGGGCCTCGCTGATCGATACCGACCAGCCAAGACCCTGCAGCAGCGGCTGCAGTGGAACGGCCTCCGGGCCTGCGCCGTATATCAGCACACGCGGTGGGCGACGCCAGCGAAGCGACCAGGCTTCCGGCCGGCCGGTCCAGTCTGGCGGGCTGCCATGCACCTGCAGCCGCATCCGCACGTCGGCAAACTGGCATGTGATCGCGCCATCAGTCTGTACCGTCAAATCCAACGTGCCATCCCCGTTGAGCCACGCCTTGAACAGGGGCTCCATCCTGACGAGCGCGAGCAGGGGCAGCAGCACCACACGCTGCCGGCCACGGCATCCGACCGCATTGCCTGAGAACAGCGCGTCATCGTCACGCGTGTCGATTTCCATCCATTCCAGCGCACCCTGGTCCACTGCCTGCATCGCCCTGCGCTCGATTTCCGGCTCCAGGCAACCACCGCTGAGCCAACCGACATGCGCGCTCTCGGTGAACAGGGCCAGCGTGCCGGCACGGGTGTAGGTGGACCCCTCGGTCTCCAGCACTGCAGCCAACGCCGCCCGCTGTCCGCTGTGCAGGGCGTCCACGGCCGCACGCAGGACACGGGCGGGATTGCCTTCCTCCACATCCAGTGGAGCAGGGTGCCCGGGTTTCTTCATCCCAGCGCGGGCAGGCCGGCCAGCAGCTTGTCCAGCGTGATCGGATACTCCCGGACGCGGGTGCCGGTAGCGTTGTAGATCGCATTGGCCACCGCCGCGCTGACACCGCACAGCCCAAGCTCGCCCACGCCCTTTGCTTTCATCGGTGAGGACACGGCATCGGTTTCGTCCAGGAACACGACCTCCTGATGGGGAATGTCGGCGTGCACCGGCACTTCATAACCGGCCAGGTCGTGGTTGACGAAGAACCCCAGCCGGGTATCCACCGCCAGCTCTTCGGAAAGCGCTGCACCCACGCCCATGGTCATGGCACCGATGACCTGGCTGCGCGCGGTCTTGGGATTGAGAATACGCCCTGCCGCGCACACGGCGAGCATGCGGCGGATGCGGCTTTCCCCGGTGGCGATATCCACACCGACCTCGACGAAATGGGCGGCGAAGGTGGACTGCTGGAAGCGCTCCTCCAGCTTGTCGAACTCAATGGTGTCCTCGGCGACCAGCTCGCCGTCGGCAGCCGCCTTCGCAAGCGCGAGGCTCCTGCCGCCGCCACTGACCTGACCGCCGGAGAACGTCGCCGTGGCCGGGTCAAGTCCCAGCTTTCCGGCAACGATTTCCCGCATCCGGGTACAGGCAGCAAATACACCTGCAGTGGAACTGTTGGCGCCCCACTGGCCGCCGGATCCGGCCGAGGCCGGGAAACTGGAATCCCCCAGCTTGACGGTCACCTGTTCAAGGGGAACGCCCAGCATTTCGGCTGCGGTCTGTCCAATGATGGTGTAGCTGCCGGTACCGATGTCGGTCATGTCGGTCTCCACCGTCACTCCGCCTTTGGCATCGAGGCGGATGCGTGCGCCGGACTTCATCACCAGATTGTTGCGGAAGCCGGCGGCGACGCCCATGCCAACCAGCCAGCGACCATCGCGCTGCATTCCGGGGCGTGCGTTGCGCTTGTCCCACCCGAAGCGCTCGGCACCGGTGCGCAGGCACTGCACCAGTTGTCGCTGCGAGAACGGGCGTTCGGCATTGGCAGGGTCAACCTGCGTGTCATTGCGGATGCGGAACTCGATCGGGTCCAGGCCGAGCTTCTCCGCCATTTCGTCCATGGCGATCTCCAGCGCCATCAGGCCCGGTGTCTCACCCGGAGCGCGCATTGCATTGCCTTCGGGTAGATCAAGATGGGTCAGGCGCAGACCGGCGAGGCGGTTGGCACCGGCATACAGCAGCTTGGTCTGCTGCACCGCCTCCTCGGGCGATCCCCCGGGCAGATTGCCGGACCAGGACTCATGCCCGATGGCGGTGAGGGTGCCTTCGGCGGTAGCGCCCAGACGGATCCGCTGCAAGGTGGCCGGGCGGTGGGTAGTGTTGTTGGCGATCTGCGGACGCGACAGCGCCACCTTGACCGGCCGCTTGGCGGCACGCGCACCCAGCGCAGCCAGCACCACATCCGAACGCACGAACAGCTTGCCGCCGAACCCGCCGCCAATGTAGGGGGAAATCAAGCGGACGTCCTCCTTGGGCAACCCCAGCGTCTTGGCGAGGTCGGTCTTGCCCCAGTCGATCATCTGGTTGGAGGTCCAGACCGTGAGTTTATTCCCCTCCCACGCCGCGAGCGTGGCATGCGGCTCCATCATGGCGTGCGACTGGTCAGGGGTGTGGTAGGTTGCGTCCAGAGTGACCGGCGCGTCGCCGAAGGCCTTCTCGAAGTCGCCGACGCGGGCGTCGGGGTCGGTCTTCTGCAGACTGCCTCCCGCGCGCTTCGCTGCGGCCAGGTCGTAGCTGCCTTTCTGTGTCGCGTAGCGAATCCGGACCAACCCCGCAGCGGCGCGTGCCTGCTCGAAAGTGTCCGCCACCACCAGCGCCAACGCCTGGTGGTAGTGGGTGACATCGGGGCCACCCAGCAGCGGGGCGGCATTGCGCTGGGATAGCTGCAGCGACCCTGCGTTCTCAGCAGTGACGATGGCAATGACGCCGGGGGCCCGACGCGCGGCATCCAGATCCATGGCGCTGATACGCCCCTTGGCGATGCCAGCGGTGACGACGTACCCGTAGGCGGGTGCCTCGGTCGCCTGGTGATGCTCGTAGGCATAAGGCGCGTGGCCAGTGGTTTTCTGTGGGCCATCAATGCGACTGAGCGGTTGCCCCACCACCTTGAGCTGGTCGATCGGGTTGGTTCCAGCGGGCGTGTCGAACTTCATGGCTTACCCCTTTGCTTCCAGCAGGACAGACGCCAGCGTGCGCTCGGCCAACTGCAGCTTGAATGCATTCTGTGATGAGGGGGCGGCACCTTCCAGCAGCTTCGCCACGACGGCGGCGGCCCCTTGCGGCAACAGTGCATCCGCCTCCGGCTTCCGCCAAGGCTTGTAGGCAACGCCGCCCAGTGCAACGCGGCCACTGCCATCGCGTTGCAGCACTGCCGCCACAGACACCAGTGCGAACGCATACGAGGCGCGGTCGCGCACCTTGCGGTAGATATGGGTACCACCCAAGGGGCGGGGCAGATGCACTGCGGCGATCAGTTCGCCTTTCTCCAGCGTGGTTTCCAGATGCGGCGTGCTGCCGGGTGCGCGGTACAGCGAATCCAACGGCAGCGTGCGGCTGCTGCCATCGGGCCGCAGGGTTTCCACGGTGGCATCCAGCGCCATCATCGCCACTGCCATGTCACTGGGATGGGTGGCGATGCAGGAGGCACTGGTGCCCACCACCGCGAGTTGGCGGCTGATGCCGCCGATGGCCCCGCAGCCGCTGCCGGGCAGGCGCTTGTTGCAGGGTTGCGCGGTATCGTAGAAGTACGGGCAGCGGGTGCGCTGTAGCAGGTTTCCTGCGGTGGTGGCCTTGTTCCGCAGCTGTCCGGAGGCTCCGGCCACCAGGGCACGCGTCAACAGCGCATAGTCGCGGCGGATGCGGCGGTCGGCAGCCAGATCGGTATTGCGCACCAGCGCTCCGATCCGCATGCCGCCCTCGGGGGTCGGCTCGATGGTGTCCAGCTTCAGCCCGTTGACATCAATGAGGTGTGCCGGCGTTTCAATCTCCAGCTTCATCAGGTCCAGCAGGTTGGTGCCGCCTGCAATGAAGCGGGCCCCCTGGGTCCGGGCCGCAGCGGCAGCTGCCTCGGCGGGTGTGTTGACCCTTTCATAGGTGAAGGCTTTCATGCGCGGCGGCCCCCGACCTCTTCAATGGCCTCGACAATGTTGGAATACGCGCCGCAGCGACAGATGTTGCCACTCATGCGCTCGCGGATCTCATCGCCGGACAGCGCCGCGCGTCGCTCCAGATCGCCCGTGACATGGCTGGGAATATCGTCACGCAGTTCCTGCAGGACCGCCACCGCCGAGCAGATCTGGCCGGGGGTGCAGTACCCGCACTGGTAACCATCGTGTTTCACGAAGGCTGCCTGCATGGGATGCAGATCATCTGGCGTTCCCAGCCCTTCGATGGTTGTGATCTTTGCACCCTCGTGCATCACCGCCAGCGTGAGGCAGGCATTGATGCGGCGACCATCTACCAGCACCGTGCAGGCACCGCATTGGCCATGGTCGCAGCCCTTCTTGGTGCCGGTGAGCTGCAGATGCTCCCGCAACGCGTCCAGCAGGGTCACACGGGTATCCACTTCCAGGTTGCGCGCCTTTCCATTCACCTCGAAAGCGACGCGTGCGGTTACCGGCGGACGCGCATCGGCGGGAGTCTGTGCCTGGGCCACGACTGCAGGCAATGCCATGCTGGTGGCCGACCCTGCGCCGAGTTTCAGTACGTCACGACGTGACAGGGAGAGATAGGGCGGGGTACTCATGCACGGGGTCCTCGTTGGCTGGTACAGCCTGGCTCACGGGATGGGGCACGGCGCAGATCATCCGCGCCGACACGATGATGATGCGGAACAGCCGGTTGGCGGATGGTGAAGCGCGTCTTCACGTGCGGAGTGCATCTGCTGCAGCCGACGCAGGCCGCCCTGCAGCGAGAACGCTTCGGCGTGGCCCCGCTCGCGCAGGAACCGCGCCGCCGCTACGCTGCGCTTGCCACTGGCGCAGAACAGCAGGACGGGGCTGGAGGCGGGTGCCATGAACGGGTCCGCGCTCCAACTGGAGTACGGCCTGCACAGGACATCTACGCCGCTGGGCAGCGCCGCGCGCTCATCTGCTTCACGCAGATCGACCAGATGAAAACCGGCTGATACGGCGGCTTCCAGTGAGTCGAACGCGCGCTCAAGATCGCTTTCCGCGGTCAGCGCTGCCAGCGCACGTGCAGCTACGTCAGCGCACCCTCCATGGAGGGTGCAGCCCACCGATGGATCAATCGGCAAGCGCTGCAGGGTGGTATCGAGCAGATCGACAAGCAACAGCTCGCCCGGACGGTGGCCCGGCAGCTCCAGCAGGAGTTTCAGCGCTTCATGGGCCTGCAGCGTACCGAGCACGCCCGGGACGGTGCCCAGTACGCCCGATTCCGCACAACTGCCCAGCAGGCCGGGATCGGGAGGTTCCGGCCACAGGCAACGCAGGCAAGGGCCTCCCGGCAGGATGACCTGCAACTGGCCCTCATACTGATGGACGCTGGCCAGCACCAGCGGGATGCCCGCCACCTGCGCCGCATCGCTGCTCAGATAACGGCTGTCCATGTCGTCAGTGCATTCCAGTACCAGGTCGAACTGACCGAAGACGTCCACCACGTTGTCGCCACCCAGCGGCTCGGTGAAGACCTTAACCGACAGCGTCGGATTCTGCGCACGCACGCGCTGGGCTGCCATCACGGCCTTGGGTTGCCCGATGTCCGCCGCGGTGTACAAGGTCTGCCGATGAAGGTTGCTGGCCTCGACGCGGTCGCCGTCGACGATGCCCAAGGTGCCGATACCGGTGGCCGCCAGATACGTGAGGGCAGGGCTGCCCAGCCCGCCGGCCCCTATCACCAGCACGCGGGCGCTTGCGAGCCTGGCCTGGCCCTGCTCGCCGACATCACGCAGCCGGGTCTGGCGCGAGTAGTCCGGCTCGAATCCGGCGGCGTGTGGCGATTCAGCACCGCCATGCGAGCAGACGACCCATCGCGTATCCCCGTCCAGGTACAGTTCCTTTTTCCACACCGGCAGGCGGTGCTTGAA
>JAEXNZ010000094.1 GCA_023439425.1 Pseudomonadota bacterium | reverse complement strand
CCACGTGGCGCTGTCGGTGGTGGGCACCGACAAGCTGGCGGCAAGTGGCTACTTCCGCGGCAAGATCGCACAGGAGCGCCTGATCCGCGAATCCGGCATCGCCTACACCATCATCCACTCCACCCAGTTCTTCGAGTTCCTGCCCGGCATCATCCAGTCGGCGGGTGATGCGCTGCATCTGCCCACGGCGCTGGTGCAACCGATCGCGGCCGAGGACGTGGCCGATGCGGTGGCCCGCATCAGCGTGCAGCCCGCCGTCAACGGCGTGGTTGAAATCGCCGGCCCGGAGCGGGCGTCCATGGCCGAGCTTGCGCAGCGGTTCCTGGACCGCACCCAGGATGCGCGCCGGGTAACCGGCGACGCCGAGGCACCTTACTTTGGTGCCCAGCTGCAGGACGACACGCTGGTGCCGGTGGGTGAGGCGTGGCTGGGCGCGCAGAACTTCGATGGCTGGCTGCAGGGCTCGGATTTCGCCCGCCATGCCTGACGTACCTGACGACGCTGGCCCGCCGTTGAAGCCACCCTCGCCAGGGGTGCTCGACAAGTACCACGGCGATGAGGTGCGTCCGCTTTACACCGGGCGCGTGCGGGTCAGCGGAGGCACGGCCGGTCATGGGCGGGCGTCGGGAGTCGTGGTGTCCGACGATGGTGCCCTGGCACTGGACCTGCGGCTGCCGCCGGCGCTGGGTGGACCTGGTGGCGGCAGCAATCCCGAACAGCTGCTGGCCGCCGGCTATGCCGCCTGCTTCCACGGAGCCATGATGCTGCTGGCCGCGCGTGCCGGCCTGATGCTGGTGGATGCCTGCATCGATGTCGGTGTGACCTTCTCGCGCGACCCCATTGATGGGCTGTACCTGCTTTCAGCGGAAGTGGAGGCCTATCTGCCCGGCATGGAGGCGGCGGTCGCGGCCGAGCTGGTCCGCAACACCGAACGCATCTGTCCCTACGCAAAGATGTTCCGCAACGGCATCACCCATGTGGTGTCGGTGGTCCCAACCACCGCGCCGTCATCCCCTTGATGGAGACCCTGGCCATGCACGCCGGACGCTCATACACGTTTTTCGAATTCCTGCGCTGGACCCGCCGCCCGTTGTACGCGCTGATTCTGCTCGATCTCGCGCTGGTCGCGCTGTATCAGCTGGTCGGATGGCATTGGCTGGCGGTGCCCTGGAATGTGATCTTCATGCTGGGTACCACGGTGGCGTTGATCGTGGGGTTCAAGAACACCCAGACATACAACCGCCTGTGGGAAGCGCAGCAGGTGTGGGCATCGATCACGTCGGCCAGCCGGGTCTGGGGCGCGATGACCCGCGACCACGTCGGAAGCGCCGAACTCACCCGGAGGCTCGCCTACCGGCACGTGGCCTGGTTGACCGTGCTGCGCTACCAGATGCGTGACAGCAAGGCGTGGGAGACCACCCAGGCCGCACCGAACGTCGAGTACCGCAAACACTACGAAGTGCCCGAGAAGGCACGCGCGCTCGACATGGAGTTGAATAAATACGTTGCCGGGCCGGAGCGTGCGCGCATTCTTGGTGCAGGTAGTCGCGCCACCGAAGTGCTGAATCTGCAGAGTGCGGATCTGAAACAGATGCTGGACGCCGGTCAGATCAGCGCCGGTGCCTTTGCCGAGCTGCAGCGTGTGCTGCGCGACCTGCACGACCAGCAGGCGCGCAGCGAGCGCCTGAAGAACTATCCCTACCCACGGCAGTACGCGATCATCAATGTCATCTTCGTGCGCATCCTGTGTGTGCTGCTGCCATTGGGCATGATCGATCTGTTCGCCCCGCTCGACGATGTGGTCGGCGGTGTCATGGCGGGCCACATGGTGTGGTTGGCGGTGCCGCTGAGCGTGCTGGTGTCGTGGATGTACGCGTCGCTGGACCAGGTGGGTGAAAGCAGTGCCAACCCCTTCGAGGGCGGGGCCAACGACATCCCCATCTCGCAGATCTGCGTGTCCATCGAGATGGATCTGCGACAGCTGCTGGACGAGCGCGACGTGCCGGTGGCACCGGTTCCGGCCAGTCCCATCCTGCTGTAGCGCAACCACGGAGCATCCACATGAACATCGTCGTCATTGGCGGTCATGGACTGATTGGAAGCCGGGTGGTGGAGCGACTGCGCGACGCGGGCCACCAGGTAACGGCGGCGTCACGGCGTACCGGCGTGGACACCCTGACCGGGGCGGGACTGGCGGAAACACTGGCGAGGGCCGAGGTCGTGCTGGATGCGTCCAATGCACCGTCCTTCGACGCACCGGCAGTCGGTGACTTCTTCCAGCGCAGCACTGCCAACCTGCTGGCGGCCTGTGCACAGGCCGGCGTTGGACACTACATTGCGCTTTCGGTGGTCGGCACCCCCTACCTGCAGGGCAGCGACTACTTCCGTGCGAAGGCCGTGCAGGAGCAGCTGGTCCTGCATGCCCGTCTACCCGCAACGCTGGTGCGGGCCACCCAGTGTTTCGAGTTCATGGCACAGCTGATTCCGCCGGGTGCCCAGCGTGAGCCGGTGCGCCTGCCCGTCGCGCTGGTGCAGCCGCTGGCCGCCGATGACCTCGGCGAGACCCTGGGCCGTCTGGCCACCGGGCCGTTGCCGGGTGGCGTGGTGGAGATCGGCGGACCGGAACGGCATCGCCTGTTCGAGCTGGTGGAGTGGGTGATGTACTTCCACCAGGACGACCGCCCGGTCGTGGGCGACCGGGAGGCGCGTTACTACGGCGCGGCACTCAAGGAACTGACCCTGACGCCCGGGGCCCAGGCCATCATCGGCACGACCCGCTTCGCGGACTGGCTGAGCCGCCATACCGCCGGCCACCTGCCGCAGGTGAACCAGCCCGACCCCTTGCGCTGACCAGACGCGGAAGCGTCATCGTGCGGTCGTCTACGTGCGCTACAACGTGCGCTGTCGCGCGGCATCGCGCGCGCAATGCGCTCTAAAGTTGATGGAAGCGCGGCCGATACAGATGCGTCCTTCTGCCTGGAGTGCGCGATGCACGCCGTGTCCCGTCGCCTGTTGTCCTTCACCCAACGCATGGACGCGTTGCCACTCTGGCGCGCGCTGTCACCCAAGGTGATGGCGCTGCGCCGGATGAGTATCGCCAACAAGCTCAAGGTGAGCCTGGTGGTCTGTGGCTCCGGCCTGCTGGTGGTGGCCGCCGTATACGGCTGGACCCGCCATAACAGCGAGCGGGCGGCCGATACGTTCGCCCGGCACCAGCAGCATACCGCGCTGGCGGCTGCATTGAACGCGCAGGTGGCCGATGCACGTCGGCTGCAGACCCGCTACGCGGTCAGTTTCGATGATCAGGATCGTGCTGCGCTGCTGGCTGCCCGTGACCGGCTGCAGGCCACGCTGGCGCAGCTGCCGTCCGAGGGGGCCGATACGGCGGGCAGCGCGACGGCCCTGAAGACGCTCGGTGAGCGCATCACCGCATTTGCCGAGGGCGTCGGTGCGCTGAACCAGCGCGTTGACGAGATGGGGCGGGGCGAGGACGGGCTTCGCGCGCAGCTCGAGACGGCGGGCACCACGCTGGATGGCTTGCTGGAGACCGCGCAGCGCCCGGCGCTGAGTGCGCAGGGACAGGCCATGCGCCGGCAGGAGGCCTTGCTGCTGCTGAACGGCGACAGCCAACACAGCGACCGTGCCAGTGAAGCCAAGCTGCCCTTTGAACTGGCGCTGGGCGAGTCCCGGCTGGCCCCGGCCGAGCAGGACGCGCTGCGCACGGCCATGGACGCTTACCAGGGCGCGCTGCTGGCTTACACAGCCGCGCGTGCGGGGCTGGATGTGGAGGCGATGTCGCTGGCCGATACCGCTGAACAGATCGGTCCGGCGCTGGAGCAGCTGGAAAGCAGCCAGGCGGCATCGCTATCCGCCGCACGTGACAGTCTGAAGGCCCAGGCGCGGGCGATGACCGTGCTGTTCGTGCTGACCCTGCTGGTGGTGGCCGGCATGTTGATTGCCACGCTGCTGCTGGTGCTGGGCTCGGTACGCCGGCCCATCGCCGAAACCTTGCGCTTTGCCGAAGATATTGCCGAAGACCGGCTGGATACCGTGCTGGAAGTGCGCAACCCGCATGATGAGATCGGCCAGCTCGCGCAGCGCCTCACCCACATGCAGCAGCGCCTGCGCGCCCGCATCGAGTTCGAGCGCGCTGCTGCCCGCGACAATGCCCGCGCACGGCAGGCACTGGATAGTGCGCAGACCGGGATGATGGTGCTGGAGGCGGACGGCTCCATTGCCCTTCTCAACCAGGCCCTCTGCGTCGCGCTGAAACTGGATGAGGCTTCGTGGCGCGGTCGCCCGGCGCTGGCGCTGCATCCCGCGCTGGCTGGGGTGGTTGCCCAGCTGCAGCGGGCCGAGCCGGGTACCCATGAGATCGAGCACCAGCAGGTGCGTTACCAGCTGGTGGTCAATCCGATGCAGCACGACGGGCAACTGCTCGGGGCGGCGGTGGAGTGGCGCAGCCGTGCGCTGGAAACCACCGTTGAAACGGAAGTGGCTGCATTGGTGGACGCCGCCGCACATGGTGAACTTGATGTGCGCTTGGCGGTGCAGGACAAGCAGGGCTTCCTGCGGACCCTCGCGGTCAGCATCAACGGCTTGCTCGATACCTTCCAGGGTAATCTGCGCAGTGTGCAGGAACTGCTTGCCGCGCTGGCGCGAGGCGATCTGGGCGCGCGCATGCAGGGTGAGTTCCAGGGCGTGTTCGCTGACATACGCGACGACGCCAATGCCAGCGTCCAGCAGCTGACCGACATTGTCACCCGTATCCAGCATGCGTCTCAGGCGATCAATGGTGCAGCCGGGGAGATCGTCGCCGGCAACCGTGACCTGGCGGAGCGAACCGAACGCCAGGCCGCGCATCTGGAGGAAACGGCATCGTCGATGGAGGAACTGACCGCCACCGTGCGCCAGAACGCCGATTCGGCGCGCCAGGCCAATCAGCTGGCGATTGACGCAGCCCGAATTGCGGCTGAAGGCGGCGCATCGGTGGCACAGGTGGTGACAACCATGGCCGCGATAGCCGATTCATCCCGGCGCATCGCCGACATCATCGGCGTCATTGATGGCATCGCCTTCCAGACAAACATCCTCGCGTTGAACGCGGCGGTAGAGGCTGCTCGCGCGGGCGAACAAGGGCGGAGCTTCGCGGTGGTTGCCGGTGAAGTGCGTCTGCTGGCCCAGCGCAGTGCCGATGCCGCCAAGCAGATCAAGGACCTGATCGAGACATCCGTGGACAAGGTCAACGCCGGCTCGCGCCAGGTCGACCAGACAGGAGCCACCATGGACGGCATCGTGCGCAGCGTCGAGCAGGTCACCGCGATCATGGCGGGCATCTCCGCGGCGTCACAGCAGCAGAGCGCCGGCATTGAACAGGTGAGCAAAACGCTTCTGCAGATGGATGGCAGCACCCAGCAGAACGCCGCCATGGTTGAAGAGGCGTCGGCCTCGGCGCAGGCGATGCAGCGTCAGGCCGAGCTGCTGGGTGATGCGGTTGCCGCCTTTGTGCTCGCCACACCGGCGTCCCGCCAGGCGGCGCGTGCAGCGCACGCCTGAGCGCAAGGGCAACCCGGCGCGACCTCAGTAGACGTCGCGTCGGTAGCGGCCTTCAGCCAGCAGCGTATCCAGGCTGGCTTCACCGAGGATCTCACGCAGTACCTGGTCCACGCCTTCAGCCATGCCATGCAGTGAGCCGCAGACGTAGATGCTGCCACCCATGGCCACCCAGTCGTGCACGGCCTGGGCCTGCTCTCGCAGGCGGTGCTGCACGTAGCCACCGCCGTCCGGATCGCGGGAGAACACGCGGTCCAGTCGGCGCAGATGGCCCTGCTGCTGCCACCGCGCCATCTCGTCGGGATACAGGCTGTCATGCGCTGCGGTGCGTTCGCCGAATATCAGCCAATGCCCGCCGTCGCCATGTGCAGCGGCCTCACGCAGCAGGCTGCGCAGACCGGCAATGCCGGTACCGTTGCCGATCAGCAGCATCGGCGCGTGCTCCGGGTAACGGTGGAAACCACTATTGCGGCGGACCCGCGCCTGGATGGGGGTGCCCTCGACTGCATGCAGGCACAGCCAGCCGGAACCGAGTCCGGGCCGCCCGTCGGGCAGCGACGTGAGCCGCACCACCAGCTGCAGGCTGTCGTCCTGCATGATCGAGGCAATCGAGTATTCGCGGTGGGCAGCACTGTGACCCGCCACGATCTCCAGAATGTCACCCGCCTGCCAGCTGGCATGTTCGGGCGGGGTCAGTTCCACCTGCCAGATCGCGCCGGCAGCGCTGCCCGGATTGAGCAGGGTGCGGCGTTGCAGTATCCAGTCCTGCAGCGGTTCCGCCGCCGGCAGTGGCACCGGGTCGCTGATACCGGTGAGCGCGGCCAGCTGGTTCTGCCACTGCGCCAGCGCAGCGCCATCATCGCGGTTGACCTCCACGGGGGGGAACAACCGCCGGGCACCTTGCGTGGCCAGCCACGCGTCGACCGCACGCGAGAAACCGCAGTAGCGCGCGTACTCGTGGTCGCCCAGCCCCAGTACAGCGTACTGCAGATCTGTCAGCGGCAAGGTCTGTGGCAGTAGACGGCGCTCGAACACGCGTGCGGCGTCCGGCGCTTCGCCGTCGCCGAAGGTACTGATCACGAACAGGGCATTGCGTGTCTGCTGCAGGGTGGCGGCATCCAGTTGACCCAATGGCTTCACCTGCACCGGCATGCCGGCCCCCTGCAACTGGGCGGCAGCGCGCCACGCCAGTTGCTCGGCGAATCCGCTCTGGCTGGCAAAGGCGACCAGCCATGGAGCCTGTCCCTCGACGTGCGTGGCGGTGATCGGCTGGCGCGCGGCGCGTACTTCGCGCTTGCGCCGGCGGCGATCCAGATACAGCATCCAGCCGGTAATGAAGAACAGCAACATCGCCAGGCTGGAAAGCATGATGATGACCCGGCCCGGCAGCCCGAAGAAACTGCCGGAGTGCAGGGCGAACATGCTGGTCATGGTTTTGCGCCCGGCGCTCATCTGCCGGTACGGCTCGTGCTGCAGCAGGTCACCGGTAACCGGGTCCAGCTGCACGTTGTCCTGGGCGCGGTCGTGGGCCGCCTCGGTGGACTGCACACGCCCGGTCAACGGGCGGCCGGGGTTGTTGGGGAATCGCAGGTCGATGAAACCGTGGCGAACGCCGGGCAGGGCGTACAGCGTGTGCTCGACGCGCTTCATGTCCAGCGCGCCGTTGCTGGCGCGCAGGGCGGGTTCGTCGCGGCTGGGCCCGCCCAGCAGCTGGGTCGCGCCCGTGCGGTACCAGTCGAACGACCACCACAGGCCAGTGAGTGCCAGCAGCAGGTAGACCACCAGCACCCAGGTGCCCACTACCGAATGCAGGCTCCACAGGAAGCTGCGGCCGCTGCGCGACCACTCCACCGCCAGCCAGGTCCGCCAGTGCCACCACTGTCTTGGCCAGCGCAGATACAGGCCGGAGAGCGCGAAGAACACCAGGGTGATGGCACAGATGCCGGTGATCAGCTTGCCCCGGTCGCCGGCCACCAGGTGCCGATGCAGGTCTTCGGTGAAATCGAAGAAGGCCAATCCCCGCAACTCATCCAGTGCTTGTCCGGTGTAGGGGTTGAAGTAGCGCCAGTGCTGCTTGCCGCCCTCGAAGCGGGCAACCGAAAGGCGTTGACCGGTGGCATCCACGCGCAGGCGCTGCAGCGGACGGTCGGTGCCTTCCTGCAGTCGCGGCAGCAGCTCGCTCAGTGCCAGCGGCTGCTCGCCGGCGGCATGGCGTTGTGAGACGTCGGCAGCCGCCGGGTTGAGCGCGCGCACGATCTCGTCTTCAAACGAGAGCGTTGCACCGCTCAAGCCCATGATCGCCAGCACGGTTCCAGCGGTGATGCCTAGCAGCCAGTGCAGCTGGAACAGGACGGTTTTGAACATGCGTCAGAAGTCCAGCTGATAACCCACGGTCACGGTACGCCCGCGCCCGGCGAAATACCGGTCCGGCTCAATTAACGCACTCTGCGAGTAATAGGTGATGTACTGGCGATCAAACAGATTGGCCACGCCCAGCTGCACGCTGCCCTTGCTGAGCTTGTACTCGGCTGCCAGGTCAAACAGCGCATAGCCCTGGAACTGCTTGGCTGCTTCATCGAAGTTACGGTTGAATGCGTATTGGCCCTGCACGAAGGTGGACAGCTTCGGTGTCCACTGCGCCGACCACGTGGCGATGGCGCGGTTGGGGGCGATGTTCAGCCCATCCAGCCTGGCATCCAGGCGGCCATCGGCATTGCTGTCGTAACGGCCGCGCGTCCAGGCATAGGACAGGCCCAGCGCATGGGCGTCATTGAGCTGGTAGCGCACGCTGGCATCCAGGCCTTCAATGCGGGTCTTTTCGCGGGCCATCTGGAATGCGCCGTCGACCGAGATGATGCGCGTACCCAGATCCGAACGTGACTGGAACACCGCCACGTCCGCCTGCCACCCGCCGGTGCGCACGCGCGCGCCCAGTTCGGTGTTGCGGGTCAGGACCGGCTCCAGTGAATTCAGGTCGGCCACCGAGGTGCCGGGCGCGTTGATCGAGCGCAGCACGCGGCCCACGTCCGGCATCCCGAACCCTTCGGAATAGCTGCCGAAGACGTTGAAGGTTTCCGTCGGCGCGAACACCAGTCCGGCGTTGTACAAGGTCTCGCCGAAGCGCAGCTTGCCGCCCTGCACATTGACGCGGTTGTAGCGGTACAGCGTCTGGTAGCTGTCGATGCGCAGCGTGGCTTCTTCGCGGCGGATGCCGCCCTGCGCGGTCAGCGTCGGCAGGAGTTTGTATTCGGCCTGCAGGAAGCCGGCGGCGTTGCGGAATTCGGAGTTCGGCACATAGGTGCGGCCGGTGCCGTACAGGTCCTGCTTGCCGCTGTCCTGCAGCAGATCGACGCCACCGGTGAGCTTCAGCGTGCCGTCAAACAGGTCATCGCGCCCCAGGCTGGTCTTGGCTCCCCACTTGGACGCGACCGAACGCGACTGGTCGTACAGCGTGCCGACCGGCGCGATCAACGGATCCTGGAAGGTGGACGAACGATCGCCGCCGAACAGGCCCTCGAATTCCTGGTTGAACACCATCGCGCGCAGTTCCATGCCGGCCAGATCGTGATGGGTGTAGG
>JAEXNZ010000077.1 GCA_023439425.1 Pseudomonadota bacterium | reverse complement strand
CGCGCCGGCGCGCACGTTGGGAATGTCGTCGGTGGTGATCGGCGGGTAGTGGATCGGGCGCAGGATCGAGTTGCCGTTGTTGGTCTTGTCGGCAAAGTAGTTCTCCGGCAGGCCGATGTGCAGCGCCAGCGCCGCCAGCACGCGCGAACCCAGCGCATCCAGCTTCTGGTACAGGCCGTAGCCATACTCGCGGAACGCCGGCACTTCGGCGGGCCACAGGTTCGGCGGCATCACCTCACGGTACTTGGAGTCGTCCGCGATCTCGCGGCCGATGTGCCAGAACTCCTTCAGGTCGAAGTGCTTGGAGCCCTTCGCCGTCTCCACCCCGAACGGGGTGTAGCCGCGGGCGCCGCCCGTGCCCGGCACGTGGTACTTCAGCTTGGTCTCTTCCGGCAGCGCGAAGAACGCCTTGAACACGTCGTAGGCCGCGTCGATGTCCGCCTGCGGGATGCCATGGTTGCGGATGCCCGCGAACCCCCATTCACGGTAGGCCGCGCCCAGTTCCGCGACGAAAGCGTCACGGTCACTGTCGAAACGGGTGATGTCGAGGGTCGGGATCTGGCTCACAGCGGTTCCTGGGATATCGGTTGGGGACGGGGCCGCAGCTGTGGCCCGGCTGAATATTGTGCCAGATCGGACGGTAATCGCCGCCGATACATTGATACAAACCGATACAATGCGCGCCGCCCTGCCGCATCACAGGCCGGGCGGCCACGGACGCCGCCGCCGCCACGTCTCCAACTTCCCTCTTGCGCGCTACCCCGCCACATGGACGATTCGCTTTCCGCCGTTCCCCTGCCCCGCAGCCATCGTTGGCAGCGCCTGGGCTGGTTGACCCTGTTCACCGCCCTCAATGCCTGCGTGGCCATCGCCATCGTGCTCGGCAACACCCCGCTGCAGGACAATCCCGGCGGCACGCTGGGGCTGGGCTATCTGGCCATCGCCCTGCCCGGCCATTTCCTGTTCTTCGGCGCACTGGTCTCACTGCTGCCGCTGGCCATCGGCTTATGGCCGCGCTCGCCCCGCCCCCTGCTGATCAGCGCCGTGGTGCTGCAGGGACTGTGGCTGTGCCTGCTGCTGGTGGACGCCAAGGTGTTCGAGCTGTACCGCTTCCACCTCAATGCCATGGTGCTGAACATGGTGTTCGGGGGGGCTCTGCAGGATCAGGTCGCGCTGTCCTGGCAGACCTGGCTGCAGGTCGGCGGCGTGCTGCTGGCCGTGGCCGCTGCCGAGACCCTGTTCGCCTGGGCCTGCTGGAAGCTGCTGCTGGGCCGCCAGCGCCGCCGGCCGGTTCTGTTGGCCTGGGCGGCCGGTGCTGCGCTGATGCTGACCGGTCAGGTCGCCACTGCCTATTACGATGCACTCGGCGAACGCGCCGTTACCAGCCAGTGGGCCTACCTGCCCTGGGCACAGCCGATCACCGCCAAGCGCCATATGCACAAGCTGGGGGTGCGCAGCGCGCCGCAGGCGAACCTGCCCGATCCGCGCATGAGCCAGCTGGAATACCCGCTGCAGCCGCTGCGCTGCCAGAGCCACACCCGCCCCAACGTGCTGGTGGTGGTGTTGGAATCGCTGCGCCACGACGCGCTGGATGCCACCACCATGCCCAACACCTGGGCGCTGGCCCAGAAGTCGGAAACGTTCGACCGCCACTACAGCAGCGGCAATGCCACGCGTTATGGCCTGTTCGGCCTGCTCTACGGCCTGCCCGGTGGCTACTGGCAAAGCATGCTGAGTGAACAGCGCGGTTCGCTGCTGTTCCAGGTGCTGGGCCAGCAGGGCTACAACCTGCACCTGTATGGCAGCGCCCCGCTGTACAGCCCCGAATTCGACCGCACCGTGTTCGCACAGGTCCGCAACCAGCTGCACATGGCCCCGTCTGAGCTGCCGGTCGCCGCGCGTGACCGTCACATCGTCGAAGCGATGCAGGGGGATATGCTGAAGCCCACGAACTCCCCCTGGTTCGGCTTCGTGTTCCTGGACAGCACCCACGCTCCGTATCACCTGCCGGCGGACTATCCGCCGCTGGCTGCGCCGATGGCGAAGGAAATCAATTTCCTGGCGCTGGACAAGGATCACGACCCCACGCCCGAGCTGAACCGGTATCGCACCGCCGTGCACTACGCCGACAGCCTGGTCGGGCAGCTGCTGCAGACCCTGCGCGACAGCGGACAGGCCGACAATACGATCGTGTTGATCACCGGTGACCACGCCGAGGAGTTCAACGACCTGGGGCTGAACTACTGGGGCCACAACGGCAACTTCTCCGATTATCAGATGCAGGTACCGTTCGTACTGCACTGGCCGGGCCGCGACGTGCAGGCCCATGCGACCACCAGCAGCCATGAGGACTGGGTGCCCACGCTGATGCGCCATGGCCTGGGCTGCGAGAACGCACTGGCCGACTTCAGCACCGGGCACGACCTGTTCGAGGAACAGCGCCCCAACCGCCCCGTGCTGGTGGAGAGCTGGTCGCAGCGTGGTATCCGCGACGGCGACAACACCTACGTGTTCGACAAGTTCGGCAACGCCACCGCACTGGACCGCCATTACCTGCCCCTGCCCGACCAGGAACCTGACCCCGCTGCGGTAAAAGCCGCGTGGGACGCATTGACGCATTTCCGCAAGCATTGACGCCTGGAACGTTCATCGATGAACACGCCCCTCAATCGCAGACCCTTGAAGATTCTGCACACCGAAGCCGCCAAGGGATTTGGCGGCCAGGAAATCTATATCTACCGCCACATGCTGGCGATGCGCGAGCGCGGCCACGATGTCTCGCTGCTGTGCCAGCCAGGCTCTCGCCTGGGCGATATTGCGCGCGATGCCGGCTTCACCGTGCATTCGCTGAAGATGGGTGGTCTGCTGCGCCTGGTGCGCGGTGTCTGGTCGGTCTCGCGACTGGTGCGCCGCCAGCGCTACGACGTGGTGAACACCACCAGCCGCCGGGACGCGTTGATCGCCGCTGCCGGCGCGCGATTGGCGCATGCGCCGCTGGTGGTGCGTTCGCGCCACCTGATGAGCCCGGTCAACTCGCTGCTGACCTATACCGGACTGCCACACCGGGTGCTGACGGTGAGCAGCTTCGTGAAGCAGATGCTGGTCACCCGTGGCGTGGCGGATGCGCATGTGGGCATTGTGCCGCCGATCGCGGTCCCCATGCAGTGGACCGAGGATGACGGCAGCGACGCGTGGCAGTGCCTGCAGAACACCCGCGCCGAGGTCCGCCGTGAGCTGGGCTTTACCGACGACCAGGTGGTGGTGGGCTGCGTTGCGGTGCTGCGTGAACCGAAAGGCCACATCGACCTGCTGCGCGCCATCGCTCCGCTGTGCCGGCAGCATCCGCAGCTGCAACTGGTGGTGGTGGGCGATGGCCAACCGATGATGGACCGGCTGAAGGCCTTGCGCGCGGAGCTGGGCATCGAGGCACAGGTGCATCTGCTGGGCTATCGCATGGGTGCGTGCCGCCTGATGACCGGCTTTGACATCTTCGCACTGGCCACGCACAAGGAAGCGGCGGGCACGGTGTTCCTGGAAGCGGCCTACGTTGGCGTGCCGATCGTGGCGACGCGGGTGGGCGGTGTGCCGGAAATGGTGGTGGAAGGCAGCAACGCGCTGCTGGCCCCCTTGGGCGATGAGCAGGCGCTGACGGCGGCCTTGCAGACGTTGGTGGAGGATCCGGCGCGACGCCAGCAGATGGGCCGCGCGGGCTGGAACTGGATGCGCAGTGCGCACCGTTTCACCCCGACCGGCCATACCGAGGCCACCGAGCACTATTATCACCAGTGGCTGAAGGAGCTGGGACATGGCAAACGCTAGAACGGTACCGGTGCTGATGCACCACCATGTATCGCCTTCGCCGGGGATGATCACGGTGTCGCCGGAGAACTTTGAAAGCCAGATTGCCTGGCTGGCGCGCAATGGCTGGACGTCATTGACACTGGACCAGTACGCGGACTTCCTCGCGGGCAAGCCGGTGCCGCGCAAGTCGATTGTAATCACCTTCGACGATGGCTATCTGGACAACTGGGTGTACGCGCACCCGATCCTGAAAAAGTACAACATGCACGCGGTGGTGTTCGTGGTGACGGGCTGGATGGGCGAAGGCCCGGTCCGCCCGCATGCGGGCGAGCCAGGTGCGGCGCTGCCGGCAACACCGGACCATCGCGGCTGCGAGGCGGCGATCCTGCGCGAGAACCGCCACGACGAGGTGATGATGCGCTGGAGCGAGGCCCGGGCGATGATCGCCGAGGGCACGTTCGAGGTGCATTGCCACACGCACACGCACACGCGCTGGATGAAGCAGGACATCACCCGCGACGAGAAGCGCGCTGGCATCCGCGGCGACCTGTCGCGCGCACGTGAGGTGCTGCAGGAGCAGCTGGGCGACGTCTCGGACACGCTGTGCTGGCCATACGGCGACTTCGACGAGGATTACCTGCCGATCGCGCGCGAACAGGGCTTCCGTTACCTGCACACGACGCACCCCTTCGGTCGCAACGTGGTCGGCGGCAATCCCGAGCACATCTACCGCTTCGCAATCCGCAACCGCCCGGCCAGCTGGCTGCGCAAGCGCATCGCCTGGAGCTACCACCCGCTGATCGCCCCGGTGTTCAACCGGTTCAAGGCGCGCCAGAAGAAGATGGCTCCCGGGCCCTGATTGCGATTGCACAATCTCTTCGGTGCCGAATTTTGACTGCAATTGCACAATCTCGTTGGTGTCGCATTTTGACTGCAATTGCACAATTTACGTAGAGCCGGGCTTGCCCGGCTGCTGTTGGATTCGTGCGAACAGCCCTCGGTTCACGGC
>JAEXNZ010000068.1 GCA_023439425.1 Pseudomonadota bacterium | reverse complement strand
GTCCACGGCCGGCTTCAGTGCCAGGATGCGCTCGCGCAGCACGGCGTACTCGCTGGCACTGGAACGACCGGGACGCTCCAGCCACTGCGCGATGTCGGTGATCAGCGGCTCCAGTCCCGGTGGCAGGGCGCGGCCGCCGGCGCGCAGCGCGCCAAGCCGGTCGGCAATCGAGGACAGTACCGGCAGCATCAGCAGCATGCGCTCGCGCAGGCGCTCCATCGACACCGCGGCACCGGCATGGCGCGGGTCATCGCGGCGCAGGAATTCGATCAGCGCTTCGAACTGCACCAGGTCGGCCGCCAGCCGGTTGCGCGGGGCATGTGCCTGGCCGCGCAGCAGAATCTGCCGGCACCACTGCGCGGCATCCCCCATCCAGCCGCCAATCCGCGCGCGCAGCATCGGCTGCACCGAGGTCGGGAAGAACAGCGAGGCGAACAGCACCGCCACCACCGTGCCCAGGATGATCTCTTCGCTGCGCGCCACCACGGTGTCGAAGATCGTGTCCGGCGAGGTCACCGCAGGGAAGCCGATGAAGGCGGTGGTGTAGCCGGCCAGCAGGAAGGCGTAGCCGCGCGGGCCTCGGTTGAGCAGGGCGATGAACAGGCAGGCCGACAACCACAGCGACATCGCCGCGCTCAGCAGCAGCGGTGCTTCCACCAGGTGCGGCAGCATCCACAGCGTGGCCGCACCGGCAATCAGCGTGCCGATGATGCGGTACGCGCCCTTGGCCCGGGTTGGACCCAGCATCGGCTGGGTGACGATGTACACCGTCGCCATGGCCCAGTACGGGCGCGACAGATTGCCGGCCAGGCCGATGTACAGCGCAGCCAGCGCGGCCAGGAAGGTCTTGACCGAGAACGTCCAGGCCTGGCGGTCCAGCAGCAGTGAGGGATTACTCATTCGCGGCTACGACATCGGCGTTCCAGCCGCCGCCCAGCACCAGGAACAGATGAATCTGGTCACGCGAAATCTGCGCTTCAGCCTGGGCCAGGGTGGCGTCGGCCGAGGCCAGGGTGCGGTCGGCATCCAGGCTGGCCAGGTAAGGCGTGCGCCCGCCCTGGTACAGCCGGCGGTTCTGCGCGGCGGCCAGTGCGGCCTGCTGCTGCGCCTGCTGCAGCGACCGCAACCGGTCCAGGTCGTGCGCGTAGCGGCTCAGCGCGGTCTGGGTTTCGCGCAGCGCCTGCAGCACGCTGCTGTCGAACTCGGCCAGCGCCGCATCGGCCCCGGCTTCGGTGGCGTGGATGCGTGCATGCGTGCCGGAGGAGGGCAGGGTCCACGAGATCAGCGGCCCGAACGACCACTGCCGGGTCATCGCATCGCCGAAGTCTTCCAGCAGGCCGGCGGCTCCGACCGATGCGCCCAGGCGGATGTCCGGATAGAGCTCGGCAGTGGCCACGCCGATCCGCGCGGTGGCTGCGGCCAGGCGGCGCTCGGCCTGGCGGATGTCGGGGCGACGCTGCAGCAATGCGCGCCCGTCGCCGACCGGCAGCGGCTGCGCCAGCGTGGGGGCCTCGGCACAGTCGGCCACGCCGGCGGGCAGCTGACCCGGGGTGCGGCCGAGCAGGGCGCTCAGCTGGTATTCGGAGGCCTGGCGCTGCGCGCGCAGCGGCGGCAGCGCGGCTTCCAGCATGGCCACCTGGGCGTTGGCGCGCGCCAGTTCCGGCGGCGTGCCACGGCCGGCGGCAATCAGCCGCTCGGTGACCTCGCGGCTGCGCTGCTGCAGTTCCAGCGAGTGTTCGGCCACATGCAGTTCGTGGTTGGCATGGCAGATCTCCACATAACTGCCGGCCACCTGCGCCACCAGCGACACCCGGGCCAGGTCCATCGCGGCTGCGGTGGCCTGCTCGTCGGCGCGGGCGGCTTCCGCTGCGCGCTTGAGCTTGCCGAACAGATCGAACTGGTAGGACACCGCAAACTTGCCGTCGGCCAGATTGATCGGCGGCAGCTCGTGTTGCTGCAGGAAGGATTCAGCCGACAGCTGCGCACGGCTCACGCCGGCCTCAGCTTCGTACTCGAAGCCGCCGGCGTCCAGCGCCTGCTCGTAGCCGGCGGCGGCGCGGCGCAGGTGCGCGTCGGCCACCTTCAGTTCCACGTTGTCGCGCAGTGCCTGCTCGACCAGCCCGTTGAGGGTGGCGTCCTGGTACAGCTCCCACCAGCGCGGCGGCAGTTCAGCGCCTGCGGCGACCTGGGCGTTGCCGGTGTCGAGGAAGCCGGCATTGGCCTCGGGGCGCTGGAACGCAGACCCGGAAGGCAGCTGGTAGTCCGGGCCGACCGTGGCGCAGGCGGTCAGGCTGGCCATGGCCAGCCCGAGCATCACGTGCTTGAAGCGCAGCCGGTTCACAGGGCCGCCTGCGCCGGGCGGGCCGGCTGGGACGCGGTGGCGTCCGGCTCGATGGTCACGGTGGCGGTGCGCCCGGCGATCAGGGTCACGCCTTCGGGTACGCGGTCAATCTGGATGCGCACGGGAATGCGCTGCGCCAGCCGGACCCAGTCGAAGGCCGGGGTCACGTTCGGCAGCAGGCTGCTGCCCTCACTGCGGTAACGGTCCTCGATGCCGGCGGCGATGCTCTGCACATGCCCCTGCAGCGGCTGGGACTCGCCCATCAGGCGGATGTCGACCTTCTGCCCGGCATGCACGCCGCGCAGGCGGGTTTCCTCGAAGTACCCGTCAATCCGGAAAGAACCGGTGTCCAGCACCGCCATCACCGGGTGGCCGGCGGTCACGTAGTCGCCGGTACGCACGGTGCGGTCGTTGACGTGGCCGTCGCTGGGGCTGCGCACTTCGGTGCGGGCCAGGTTCAATTCGGCCAGGTCCACGGCCGCCTGGGCGGTGGCCATGCCGGCCTGTGCGGCCTGCAGCTTGGCGCGGCGCACTTCGGCGTCCTCGGCGGCGACCAGGTCCTGCAGGCTGCGGTCGCGGGCGGTCTCGCGGCGCAGCTGCTCGTAGCTGGCGCGGCGCTCGCCGAGTGTGGCGCGGGCCTGCTCCAGTGCGATCCGGTAGCGCTCGCGGTCGACCACGAACAGCACGTCGCCGCGCTTCACCGCCTGGTTGTCGACCACCTTCACCGCTTCCACCAGCCCCGACACGTCGGGGGCGACCTGCACCACGTCGGCGCTGACATGCGCGTCGCGGGTCCAGGGTTCGTCCATGTAGTACGTCCACAGGGTGCGCAGCACCAGCAGGGCGGCAACGACGGCGGCAACGGTCACCACGACCGGTACGGTGTGCTTGAGGATCTTGTTCACGAGTGCATCCAACGCATCAGGGAGAACAACCCGCCGAGCACGATCACGTACACGGCCAGGTTGAACAGGGGCGGGTGCCAGATGTGGCGGTAGGCTCCGGTGCGCTGCAGGACCACGCGCAACCCGCTCTTGAGCAGGTAGGCCAGCAGCATCAAGGCCAGCAGGGTCGGGACGAACACACCGTGGAGACTGAATTCACCGGTCATCGGGCAACGATTCTTTCGGAGGAATGGGACAGGCCCGACGCCGCAGGGCGGCACCGGGCAACACAACAGGGGGTGCGGCGGCTTACGTCACGCGGTCGGCGGCATCGGCCAGCAGCTGCCACAGCTTCAACACGGTGCGCAGCTCGTCCGTGCTGAGCTCACCGAACACCTGCTGGCGCAGGCCGATCAGCTGGGTTTCCAGCTCGCTGACCAGGGCCTCGCCCTTGTCGGTCAGCCACAGCAGGTTGGCGCGGCGGTCGCTGGCGTCGCATTCGCGGCGGACCAGGTCGCTGGCCGAGAGCTTGTCCAGCAGGCGCACCAGCGACGGGCCCTCCATGCCCAGCTGCTGGGCCAGGGTGACCTGGCGGATGCCACCGCCGGCGCGGCCGATCATCAGCAGCGGCATGGTGCAGGCCGCAGAAATGCCGTAGCTGCCCAGCGCCTGGTCGGCCAGACGCTGCCACTGCCGGCCCGAATGCAGCAGGCCGGAGCTGAGCTGCATCTGCAGCTGGGTGCGTTCGTCGAGGGTGCGCTTCATGGGCGGGGTCGCTTCGGAATATAGATAGGATACTACTAATTTGTCTGCTATCAATACCCGCACCCCAACCGGAACCCAACGGGGGTGGGGACGCCCGAGGGGTCGGTCGGGTACGATGCTCGCCCCCCTTCAGGGTGCTGTAGGCAATGAGCAAGAAAGACAACGACGCGAATCCGGTCTCCCAGGCCGAAGCTGAATCGGCGGTACGCACCCTGCTGCGCTGGGCCGGCGAAGACCCCACCCGTGAAGGGCTGCTGGATACCCCGCGGCGCGTCGCCGAGGCCTATGGCGACTGGTTCAGCGGCTACAAGGACGATCCGCGCGCCTACCTGGAGCGCACCTTTGAAGAGGTGGCCGGGTATGACGAGCTGATCGTGCTGCGCGACATCGAGTACGAAAGCCACTGCGAACACCACATGGCCCCGATCATCGGCCGCGTGCACGTCGGCTACCTGCCCGACGGCAAGGTAGTGGGCATCAGCAAGCTGGCCCGTGTGGTGGAAGCCTACGCACGCCGCTTCCAGGTGCAGGAAAAGATGACCGCGCAGATCGCCCAGTGCATCCAGGACGTGCTGCAGCCGATCGGCGTGGGCGTGGTGGTGGAAGGCGCGCATGAGTGCATGACCACCCGTGGCATCCACAAGCGCGGCGTCAGCATGGTCACCTCCAAGATGCTGGGCAGCTTCCGCGAGGATGCGCGCACCCGCGCCGAATTCCTGCGCTTCATTGAAGTGGGCGGCAAGCGCTGCGCCCGGTCGTCGCCCGCCTGCGGGCCCCCGCCCCTGCATTGACCCGACGCCGTGGCCGGCAGCC
>JAEXNZ010000061.1 GCA_023439425.1 Pseudomonadota bacterium | reverse complement strand
TCGTGGCGCTGGCGCACCAGCGGGATTTCCCACGGGCGACGGTTGTAGGCGCTGGAGGTGAACAGGCCGAGGAAGCGCTGCTCGCCGATGATCTTGCCCTTGGCGTCGAATTCCAGCACGCCGATGTAGTCCATGTAGCCGGCGCGATGAACGCGCGAACGGGCATTGGTCTTGGTCAGGATCAGGGCGTCCTTCAGCCCGCTGGTGGCATTGAGCCCCTGCGCGGCGAGGGTCTTGACCGGGCGGGCCGCCGAAGTGTCACGGCCCTTCATCAAGCCCAGGCCGGTGTCGTTGAGCGGAGCCAGCACTTCTTCCTTGCCCTGCTTTTCCACGCGGTAGGCGCGGTAGCCGAAGAAGGTGAAGTGGTTGTCGGCGGCCCAGCGCAGGAATTCCTGCGCTTCGGCGCGCGAGGCGGCGTCCACCGGCAGCTGGCGGGTGCCGAGGTCGTCGGCGATGCTCAGCGCCTGGGTGCGCATGGCGTCCCAGTCACGGACGATGGCACGCACCTCGTCCAGCGACTTGCTGATCGCCTTTTCCACGTCGGCCATGGCCTCGGCCGGCTGACGGTCGATTTCCAGCAGCATCACCGATTCGGCGGTGCCTTCGCTCACCTTGGTGAGTTTGCCGGCCTTGTCACGGCTGAAGCGGATCACCGGGTGACCCAGCACGTGCACGCCAATGCCCTGCTCGGCCAGCGCCATGGTCACCGTATCCACCAGGAACGGCATGTCGTCGTTGACGATCTGCAGCACGGTGTGCGGCGACTCCCAGCCGTTGGCCTTCAGGGTGGGGTTGAACACGCGGACGTTGGCCTTGCCGACCTTGCGGCTGCGGGCGAATTCCAGCATGTCGGCAGCCAGTGCGGCCCACTCCTCAGCGGTGTGATGCGGGAACTCGTCCGCTTCCATGCGCTTGTAGAAGTCTGCGGCAAAAGCCACTGCCTCGGCCTGGGCGGCCGCCGGGTAACGCTTGCGCAAGGCCGTGTATACCGGTTCCAGAGAGAAGCCCACTGGCGAAACAGTCTGCGTATCGGCTGGTTTGGTTTTTGCTTTCACGGTCTTGGCGACAGGTTTTTGCGGTTTCATGGCAGAGCGATGCGTGTTGCTCAGTTGGAAAAATGAAATTGTAGCCCTGTTGCGTGAAAAGGCCTTGCTGCAGGACGGAATCTGGCTTTTCGGTTGGGTGGCGTTTACGTCACGATGTGGCAGTGCGCCTGGGTATGGAGACGTGGGTCACAGAAGCTCTCACTCTCCACCCTCCGGCGCATCAGTGGCACGCTGACGACAGCACACAGAACAGTGCCAAAAGATAGGGTTCTCCAATTCTGAACTGGACGGTATAGTCCACCGCGTGAACTCCCCCACCCCCGCTGCCGGCGCATTGGACGCGCGCGACCACCGCGTGTTCGATGCCGTGCGCGAGTTGATGTCCACCCAGGGCATGCAGTTGAGCATGGAAGCGGTGGCCCAGCAGGCCGGTTGTTCCAAGCAGACCCTCTACAGCCGCTATGGCAGCAAGCAGGAACTGCTGCGCCGGGTGATGCAGCGTCACCTGTGCCGCGCCACCGCCGGCCTGCGTGCGATGGAGGGCGACGACCTGCGCGGCTGCCTGCTGCAGTTCGCCATCGACCATCTCGAGCACTTCAACGAGACCCAGGTAATCCAGGCACGCCGGTTGATCGCGGCCGAAGCCGCCCAGTTCCCGCAGGAAGCCCAGGCGCTGTACCGCGACGGGGCCGGCGCGCTGACCCTTCACCTTGCTGAATGGATTGCCACCCGCATCCAGCGCGGCCTGCTCCGCCATGACGACCCACACTTCATGGCCGAACTGCTATTGAGCATGATCGCCGGGCTGGATTTCGAGAAGCAGCGTTTCCATACCCCCCATCGTGATGACGCCGCCGTGCGTCGGCGCTGGGCCGAATTTTCCGTGGACAGTTTCCTGCAAGCGTTTGCGATGCACCCTGCTGTTCCCGATCCACATTCAAACCAACTCCGGAGTTTCTCCTGATGATCGCCCCACTCCGCACCCTTGCCCTGACGTGCGCGGTTGCCGTTGCGCTGACCGCCTGCAAGAAGCAGGAACAGCAGACGCCCCCGCCGCCGGAAGTGGGCGTGATCGAAGCCAAGGCTGAAACCCTGCCGCTGCAGCGCGAGCTGGTCGGCCGGCTGTCGCCGTTCCGCAGCGCCGACGTCCGCGCCCGCGTGCCGGGCGTGCTGCTCAAGCGCGTTTACCAGGAAGGCCAGGACGTCAAGCAGGGCCAGGTCCTGTTCCTGATCGACCCGGCTCCGCTGCAGGCTTCGTTGAACTCCTCGCAGGGCCAGTTGGCGTCGGCGCAGGCGACCTACGTCAACGCCAAGGCCGCCGCCGATCGTGCCCGTTCGCTGGCTCCGCAGGCGTTCGTGTCCAAGTCCGATGTTGACGCGGCCGAAGCTGCCGAGCGCTCCGCTGCCGCTGCCGTCACCCAGGCCCAGGCCGCGGTGACCAGCGCGAAGATCAACCTGGGCTATGCCGAGGTCACCTCGCCGATCAGCGGTCGGGCCGGCAAGCAGCAGGTCACCGAAGGTGCGCTGGTCGGCCAGGGCGACGTGACCCTGCTGACCACCGTCGACCAGCTCGACCCGCTGTACGTGAACTTCTCGATGAGCTCGGACGAGATGACCCAGCTGCGTCGCGCCCAGGCCCAGGGCTCGGTCGCGCTGAGCGGCGACGGCAAGTCGACCGTGCAGGTGCGTCTGGCCGACGGCACGGTGTATGGCGAACCCGGCACCCTGGACTACTCCTCGGCCACGGTCGACCCGGCGACCGGCGCGGTGACCCTGCGTGCGCTGCTGCCGAACCCGCAGCAACTGCTGCTGCCGGGTTCGTTCGTCAGCTTCCAGGCCGTGCTGGGCGAGCGCAAGAACGCCTTCCTGGTGCCGCTGCAGTCGCTGCAGCGTGACACCGTGGGCGGCTACGTGATGGTGGTCGGCAAGGACGGCAAGGTGGTGCGCAAGAACGTCACCACCGAGGGCCAGCAGGGTGCCAACTGGCTGGTCACCGGCGGCATCGAATCCGGCGACCAGGTCATCGTGGCCGGCGTGCAGAAGGTCAAGGAAGGCGCTCCGGCGTCGGCCAAGCCCTGGACGCCGACCGCGGCCAACGGCAATGGCCAGGCCCCGGCCGCTGCGCCGGCGGACGCCGCCGCCGATCCGGCCAAGGCCGAAGGCCAGCCCACCGAAGGCGCTCCGGCTGCCGAACCGACCAAGCAATAACGGGGACGATCCGTCATGCCTAAATTTTTCATTGAACACCCGGTATTCGCCTGGGTGGTCGCGATCCTGATCTCGCTTGCGGGCGTGATCTCGATCCTCGGTCTGGGTGTGGAGTCCTACCCCAGCATCGCACCGCCACAGGTGACGGTGAGCGCCACCTACCCCGGCGCCAGCGCCGACACCACTGAAAAGTCGGTCACCCAGGTGATCGAGCAGCAGCTGACCGGTATCGATCACCTGCTGTACTTCAGCTCGTCCTCGGCCTCCAACGGCCGCGCCCAGATCACCCTTACCTTCGAAACCGGTACCGATCCGGACATCGCGCAGGTGCAGGTGCAGAACAAGGTGTCGCTGGCGACGCCGCGACTGCCGACCGAAGTGACCCAGCAGGGCGTGGTGGTGGCCAAGGCCAACGCCGGCTTCCTGATGGTGGTGGCACTGCGTTCGGACAGCGAGGCGATCAACCGTGACGCCCTGAACGACATCGTCGGTTCGCGCGTGCTCGACCAGATCTCGCGTATTCCGGGCGTCGGCAGCACCCAGCAGTTCGGTTCCGAGTACGCCATGAACATCTGGCTCAACCCGGAAAAGATGCAGGGCTACAACCTCAGCGCCAGCCAGGTGCTGGCCGCGGTGCGTGCGCAGAACGTGCAGTTCGCCGCCGGCTCGCTGGGTTCGGACCCGTCGCCGGCCGGTCACTACTTCACCGCCACGGTCTCGGCCGAAGGCCGCTTCAGCTCGCCGGAGCAGTTCGAGAACATCATCCTGCGGGCCAACGCGGATGGTTCGCGGGTGATGCTGAAGGACGTGGCGCGCATTGCCTTCGGTGCCAACAACTACGGCTTTGACACCCAGTACAACGGCCGCCCCACCGGTGCCTTCGCGATCCAGCTGCTGCCGGGTGCCAACGCACTGAACGTGGCCGATGCGGTGCGCGCCAAG
>JAEXNZ010000040.1 GCA_023439425.1 Pseudomonadota bacterium | reverse complement strand
CCGGGGGGGGGTGCCGGGATGGGGGCCGGCGTCACGGCTTCCGTCTGCGGGGCCGCGCCGGGGAACGCGGCCGCCAGCTCTTCGGCCGAATACTGCTGGGTCGTGGGCGCGTCCTGCGGCGCGGCCTGGGGCGTCTTGCGGCGGAAAAAACTGAGCATGGGCAAAAGGTGCTGATATTCAGAGGGATATGCTACCACCCGGGCCTGTCGGGCCCGCGTGCATTCAAGTTCCGTGGCCGGGTGCCGTTAACAGCCACGGAGGACCGCATCGTGCCGGTCCAAGGGGCACCGCATGAGCAGCATCATGGCCATTGCCGGCAGCGGCATGCGCGCCGCCCAGCAGGGTGTGCAGGTCGCCGCGCACAACGTGGCCAATCTGCCGACCGCCGATGCCCAGCGGCTGCAGCTGCAGCGCAGTACCGCCGCCGAGGGTGGGGTGCAGACGTCGGTCGGCACCACCGCCCAGGACCCTTCCGCGCCTGTCGCCGACCTGGTGGCCGCGCGCACCGAGGTGCTGGCGTTCAAGGCCAACGCGATGGTGCTGCGGCGGGCCGATGAGATGCTGGGAAGTCTGTTCGACGATAGAGCCTGATACCGGCGCTACCGTGCAGCCCGTTACGCCTTACGCGGACAATTCCAACAACAACTTGTTCAACCGCCGCACATACGCGGCCGGGTCCTTCAGCGAATCACCTGCCGCCAGCGCCGCCTGATCGAACAACACGCGGCTGAGATCATCAAACCGGCCACTGTCGGTTTCCTGATCCAGCTTGCCGATCAGCGGATGCCCCGGGTTGAACTCGAACACCGGCTTGCTGTCCGGCACCTTCTGCCCGCTGGCTTCCAGGATCTGGCGCATCTGCAGACCCAGGTCCTGCTCGCCAATCGCCAGAATGGCCGGCGAATCGGTCAGGCGGTGCGACACACGCACATCGGCCACATCGGCACCGAGCGCGGACTTCAAGCGCTCGACCAGCGCCTGCTTGTCCTTGGCGGCTTCTTCCTGGGCCTGCTTGTCTTCGGCGCTTTCCAGTGCGCCCAGATCCAGATCGCCGCGGGCGACGTCGACGAACGACTTGCCGTCGAACTCGGTCAGGTAGCCCATCAGCCACTCGTCGATGCGGTCGGTGAGCAGCAGCACTTCGATGCCCTTCTTGCGGAACACTTCCAAGTGCGGGCTGTCCTTCACCTGGGTGTGGCTCTCGCCGGTCAGGTAATAGATCTTGTCCTGGCCTTCGACCACGCGCCCGATGTAATCGGCCAGCGACACGCTCTGCTCGCCGCTGGCGTCATGGGTGGAGGCAAAGCGCAGCAGGCCGGCGACCTTTTCGCGGTTGCCGTAGTCTTCGGCCGGACCTTCCTTCAGCACCTGGCCGAACTGCTTCCAGAACCCGGCATAGAGCTCGGGCTTGTCGCTGGCGAGCTTTTCCAGCATGTCCAGCGAGCGCTTGGTCAGCGCGGACTTCATCGAGTCGATGACCGGGCCGCTCTGCAGGATCTCGCGCGAGACATTCAGCGACAGGTCGTTGGAATCGACCACGCCCTTGATGAAGCGCAGGTACAGCGGCAGGAACTGCTCGGCCTGGTCCATCACGAACACGCGCTGCACGTACAGCTTCAGGCCCTTGGGCGCGTCGCGGTGGTACAGATCAAACGGGGCGTGGCCGGGCACGTACAGCAGCGAGGTGTACTCGAGCTTGCCTTCCACCTTGTTGTGGCTCCACGCCAACGGATCCTGATGGTCGTGGGCGGCGTGCTTGTAGAACTCCTGATACTCGGCGTCGCTGATCTCGGTGCGTGGGCGGGTCCACAGCGCGCTGGCGCGGTTGACGGTTTCCCATTCAACCTCGGCCGGGGCGTCTTCGCCGTGGTGTTCCTTGACCATCTGGATCGGCAGGCCGATGTGGTCGGAGTACTTCTTGACGATGTTACGTAGGCGCCAGCCATCGGCGAACTCTTCTTCGCCGCTCTTCAGGTGCAGGACGATGCGGGTGCCGCGCTCAGGTTTTTCAATCGTCTCGACCTCGAAGTCGCCTTCGCCGCGCGAGGACCAGTGCACGCCTTCGCTGGCGGGCAGGCCGGCGCGACGGGAATACACGTCCACCTGGTCGGCGACGATGAAGGCGCTGTAGAAGCCGACGCCGAACTGGCCGATCAGCTGCGAGTCCTTCTTCTGGTCGCCGGAGAGCTGGCGCAGGAAGTCACCGGTGCCGGACTTGGCGATGGTGCCGAGGTGGGCAATGGCGTCGTCACGGCTCATGCCGATGCCGTTGTCGTCGATGGTGAGGGTGCGCGCGGTGGGGTCGAAGCTGACCTGGATGCGCAATTCGCCATCGTTTTCCAGCAACGCCGGCTGGGTCAGCGCTTCGAAGCGCAGCTTGTCGGCGGCGTCGGCGGCATTGGAGATCAGCTCGCGAAGGAAGATTTCCTTGTTGGAGTACAGCGAGTGGATCATCAGCTGCAACAGCTGCTTCACTTCGGTCTGGAAGCCCAGGGTCTGCTTCTGGCTTGGCTCGGTCATGGGGCGATGCTCCTTGAGGTCGATGGCGCGCAACGCGCGGCGGCTGGCTCAAGGGGTAGGGATGGATTGTCCCGTTTTCAAGCGGGCGCGGCACGGTATCCTCCCCGCCATGAAACCACGCTCCTCCGCCCCCACCCCGATGGGCCAGGTCCGCATCATCGGCGGCAAATGGCGCAACACTAAACTGCCCGTCCCGATGTCCCCGGGCCTGCGCCCGAGCAGCGACCGGGTTCGCGAGACCCTGTTCAACTGGCTGATGCCCAAGCTGGGCGGCGCGCGGGTGCTCGACCTGTTTGCGGGCAGCGGGGCTCTGGGGCTGGAGGCGGTGTCCCGCGGGGCCGCGCAGGCCACCCTGGTGGAACGGGATGGCGCGCTGTGCCGCCAGCTGCGTGAATCCGTGGCGAAGCTGGGTGCCCAGGACCAGGTGCAGGTGGCGCAGGCCGATGCGCTGCAATGGCTGGCGCAGCCGGCGACGAGGCAGGCGGATATCGTGTTCGTGGACCCGCCGTTCGCGGATGGGCTGTGGGAGGGGGTGCTGGCCGGACTGGGGCCCCATCTGACCGATGATGCGTGGCTGTACCTGGAGTCGCCAGGTGACAACGTGCCCACGGTGCCGGCCCCGTGGCTGCTGCACCGCGAGGGCGGGACCCGGGAGGTCCGTTTTGCCCTGTACCGGCGCGCCGCTGCTACACTTTCACCAGATCACAACAGCGTAACCGCCGTATGACCGTGGCCAACCGCCGCATTGCCGTGTACCCGGGCACTTTCGATCCGATCACCAACGGTCACATCGACCTGGTGAACCGGGCCGCGCCGCTGTTCGAGAAGGTGGTGGTGGGGGTGGCGCAGAGCCCGTCGAAGGGGCCAACGCTGCCGCTGGAGCTGCGGGTGTCGCTGGCCCGCGACGCGCTGGCCCACCACAAGAACGTGGAAGTGCGCGGCTTCGATACGCTGCTGGCACATTTCGTACGTTCGGTGCAGGGCGGCATCCTGCTGCGCGGTTTACGTGCGGTGTCCGACTTTGAATACGAATTCCAGATGGCCAGCATGAACCGCCATCTGATTCCGGAGGTGGAGACCCTGTTCCTCACCCCGGCCGAGCAGCACAGCTTCATTTCGTCGTCGCTGGTCCGCGAGATCGCCCGTCTGGGCGGCGACGTGTCCGGCTTCGTGCCGGCGTCGGTGCTGGAGGCACTGCGCAAGGTGCGCGAGGCGAAAGCGGGCGCGTCGTAACATCTGTCACACCCTGTCATTCACATTCCAAGCATTACCAGAGGGAGGAAACCCATGAACAACACCATGCGTGCCATGCTGATCGCGTCGTTCGCGCTGGCCTTCACCGCCTGCAAGAAGGAAGAAGCCGCACCGGTCGCCGAAGCCCAGCAGGCGCTGGTCGCCCCGGCCAAGGACGACGATGCAGGCTGGAAGAAGTACCTGCAGGCCGTGGCCATCCAGAACATGGGCAACATTTCCAACAGCCCGTTCCTGTACTACCTGTCGCCGGAATCGGATCCGGAGTTCCAGGCCAAGTACGACCGTCAGGTGGAAAGCGCCACCGCCGCTGTCGCCCGTGGCGTGCAGCCGGGCAACATGCTGGCCTTCGGTTCGTCGGCTTCCTCGAAGATGGCCGACATGATCCAGGCCGTGTTCAAGGACGTCGGCGCGGACTCGATGAAGGGTGTCCGCGTGGTGTTCATCGGCCAGGCCGCTGACAACGCCCGCGTGCAGTCGATCGTGCAGCCGACCGGTGCCGAGTACATTTTCGTCGAAGCCAAGTAAGCCGTGCCCTGGCGGCCACGCTTCCCGGCGTGGCCCGGGCGGTTTCCCTGCGGAAGCCGC
>JAEXNZ010000559.1 GCA_023439425.1 Pseudomonadota bacterium | reverse complement strand
GGCAATGGCTGTCGGCGGCCGGCCGGCATCTGCTGCCGATCACCGGCGACGACTATCCCGACCTGCTGCGCGAGATCCCGCGTGCGCCGCTGGCCTTGTTCGTCCACGGGGATCCCTCGGCGCTGTGGCACCCTGGCGTGGCGGTGGTCGGCAGCCGCACCCCCTCGCCCAGCGGGGGCGAACTCGCCGCGGAATTTGCTGCAGCCTTTGCGCGCGGGGGGCTGGCGGTGTTCAGCGGGCTGGCCGCAGGTGTCGACGCCCGCGCCCATCAGGCCACACTGGCCGTCCCGGGCGGGCGGACGGTAGCCGTGGGGGCTACCGGTCTGGACCAGAGCTACCCGCCCCGCCACGCGACCCTGCAGGCGCGCATCGCCGAGCAGGGTGCCGTGGTCAGCGAGTACCCGCCCGGCACCGATGCGCGGCCGGGCCAGTTCCCAGCGCGCAACCGCATCGTCGCCGGGCTGTCACTGGGTACCGTGGTGATCGAGGCGGCGCTGCGCTCCGGCGCATTGATCACCGCCCGGCTGGCGGCCGAAGCCGGCCGCGAGGTGTTCGCCCTGCCCGGCTCGGTACGCAACCCGCGCGCGCGCGGCTGCCACCGGCTGATCCGCGACGGGGTCCGGCTGGTGGAGCACCCCGACGAGGTCATCGAGCCGCTGGCGGCGGTCGCCACGCGGCTGGGCCAGGCCTTGCGAACCCGCCTGGGTGCCCCCACTGAACAGGCAGGTCCGACGCCGCCGGGCCCCTCCTTCCATTCCAACCCGGACTACCAGCGCTTGTGGCGAGCCCTGGATGAGAACCCAATCCCTATGGATTCATTGGTCCAGCGCAGTGGATTGACGGCGGCCCGGCTGTCGGCCATGCTGCAACTCATGGAACTGGATGGAAAGGTGGTTGCCGTACATGGCTGCTACTGTCGAAAACCCTAGTTTCTTCACCTCACAGCGTCGAAGACGCAGGCCGAGGGGCAATGAAAGAGAGCATTCTGGATGTCCTGCTGTACCTTTTTGAACACTACTTCAGCGAAGATGCGGACATCGTCCGCGATCGCGACTCCCTCCAGAACGGTCTGATACAGGCCGGTTTCAGCCCCGCAGAAATCAACAAGGCGTTCGACTGGCTCGATGCCCTGGCCGAACAGCGCCCGGCTGTCACCCAGGCCCGGGTGGACGGCCCGGTGCGGGTCTACCACGGCCCCGAACTGGACAAGCTGGACGTGGAAGGGCGGGGTTTCCTGCTGTTCCTGGAGCAGCACGGCATTCTGGACGCCAACCAGCGCGAGCTGGTGCTCGACCGCGCCATGGCCCTGGACCAGGACGAACTGGACCTGGACGACCTCAAATGGGTGGTGCTGATGGTGTTGTTCAACCAGCCGGGGGCGGAAGCGGCCTACGCCTGGATGGAAACCCAGATGTTCGTGGACGAGCCAGAACCCCTTCACTGACCGTACACTGGGTGCCTTGCGCATTCAGGGGAATGGAACGTGGGCCAGTGGTTCTATGCAGAAGGAAATCGCCAGCAGCGCGGGCCGCTGGCGTCTGAAGAGTTGATCGCGCTGTACACCTCCAGCCGGATCGGGCTGGACACGCTGGTATGGCGCGATGGCCTGGCGCAGTGGCTGCCGCTGCGCGAGGTGGCCGACGAGATCGGCCTGGTGATTGCGCCGGCCGCGCCGGCAGAACCGTTACCGCCCGAACCGGTACCCGAACCCGCCGCACCGGTGCCGCCGCGCATTCCGGCCACGTTCGAGGTGGACACCCGCACACGTACGGCACCGCCGCCGCCCCAGCAACCGGTTCACGCCCGCCCGGCGGCACCGCCGCCGAAGAAATCCGGCTGTGGCCCGGTTGCGATCGTGCTGGCCGTGGTCGGCGTGGTGCTGGTGGCGATCATCGCCATTCTGGCCGCCATTGCGCTGCCGGCGTACAACGACTATGTGACCCGCGCCAAGACCACCCAGGCGGTTGCGCAGCTCACCCCATTGAAGTTCCAGGTAGCCGAGTTCGCCAGCATCCATGACCGCTGCCCGGTCAATGGCGACGAAGGCTTTGGCTCGCCCGCCAGCTATGCCAGCGAAAGCGTCGGCCAGGTCCGGATCGGGCGCTTCGGTGAAGGCCGCTGCGGCGTGGAGATCGAGTTCTCTGTGCCCGGCAAGCGCGCATTGGATGGCAAGATGCTGTGGTTCGAGTACAACACCGAACAACAGGAATGGAGTTGCAGCAGCGACGCCGAGGCGCGCTATCTGCCGATGGACTGCCGCAACTGATTTTTAAGGACGAATCACAATGGGGATCGATGCAATGACCGAGTGGTATTACGCAGACGGCCAGGACCGCCAGGGTCCGCTGATGGCCGAGGTGCTGCGCCAGCGCTTCCAGCGCGGGGAAATCAGCCTGACCACCCTGGTCTGGCGCGAAGGGTTTTCGGAGTGGAAACCCTTATCCGAGGCGGTGGAGGAGCTGCAGCTGCAGAACCTGACCAGCGCCAGCAGCAACCTGGGCTCCGGGTTCGACCTGCGTGGCGATTACACCGCCATCGACAACGGCACCGCACCGCTGCCCGGCACCGGCGGTGGCACCCGTTCGCCTTACGACGCGCCAACGGCGGCGGCCAGCTACGGCTCGACCGTGGTCAGCGGCGGCGAGGTGGTCTACGCGGGCTTCTGGAAGCGCTATGCCGCCTACTTCCTCGACTCGTTCATGGTCGGCATCATCAACTTCCCGGTCAGCCTGGTGTTCAACGGCATCGGCGCGGTCAGCGGTGACACCACCGTGATGGGCGTGATGTACGTGCTGGGCATCCTGGCCAGCTTCGTGGTCGGCATCGCCTATTACGCCTGGTTCCACTCCTCGCGCGGCGGGGCCACCCTGGGCAAGATGGCGGTGGGCATCAAGGTGGTGCGCAGCGACGGCGAGCGCCTGACCTTCATGCGCGCGTTTGGCCGCTACTGGGGCTTCATCCTGAGCAGCCTGACCCTGTTCATCGGCTTCATCATGGCCGCCTTCACCGAGCGCAAGCAGGCGCTGCACGACATGCTCTGCGACACCGTCGTGGTGGACAAGTGGGCCTTCACCGAGAACGCCGAGTTCCAGGAGCGCGGCCTCGGAACTGTGACGATCATCATCCTGGTGCTGAATGGCCTCCTGCTGCTGGGCCTGCTCGCCGTGCTGGTGTTTGCGGGTATTGCCGCTTCTTCCATGTCCTGATCGGACATCCTCACACCGGGCCGCTTGACAGGGGCGGCTCCGGCGTGATTCCACTAATAGGCGCAAACCTGAACGCCCGGCGCATAACCGGGCGTTCAGCTTGTATATCTCGACGGCTGCCCTTCACTAATGCGGCCATTTGCTCCACCCTAGCGGCCCTCCCCGGGTCCTCCGCCCTCAGAATTCATTGCCATGCCCAAGCACCTGCTCATCGTCGAATCGCCCGCCAAGGCCAAGACGATCAACAAATACCTCGGCAAGGACTTCACCGTCCTGGCCTCGTATGGGCATGTGCGCGACCTGGTTCCCAAGGAAGGTGCGGTCGACCCCGACAACAACTTCGCGATGCGCTACGACCTGATCGACAAGAACGAGAAGCATGTCGACGCCATCGCCAAGGCCGCCAAGGGGGCTGACGACATCTTTCTGGCGACCGACCCGGATCGCGAGGGTGAGGCGATCAGCTGGCATATTGCCGAGATCCTGAAAGAACGCGGCCTGCTCAAGGACAAGCCGATGCAGCGCGTGGTCTTCACCGAGATCACCCCGCGCGCCATCAAGGAGGCGATGAGTCAGCCGCGCCCGATCGCCAGCGACCTGGTCGACGCCCAGCAGGCGCGCCGCGCGCTGGACTACCTGGTCGGCTTCAATCTGTCGCCGGTGCTGTGGCGCAAGGTCCAGCGCGGCCTGTCCGCCGGCCGCGTGC
>JAEXNZ010000518.1 GCA_023439425.1 Pseudomonadota bacterium | reverse complement strand
CCCCGACACCCCTGGGCCGCCCGCCGCCCCCCCGGCACTACCGTTTCACTCCACGGAACCTTCGATTTCATGCTTGAACAAACGCTCAACCACCTGCAGGCCCTGGTGTCGTTCGACACCCGCAATCCGCCGCGTGCGATCACCACCGGGGGCATCTTCGATTACCTGCGCGCGAACCTGCCTGGGTTCAACGTCGAGGTGATCGACCACGGTGCCGGCGCGGTCAGCCTGTATGCGGTGCGTGGCAACCCGAAGTACCTGTTCAACGTGCATCTGGATACCGTGCCGGATTCCCCGCACTGGAGCGCCGACCCGCACGTGATGCGGCGCGCCGAAGACCGGGTGATCGGCCTGGGCGTGTGTGACATCAAGGGCGCTGCGGCGGCACTGGTCGCTGCGGCCAATGCCAGTGACGGCGATGCCGCGTTCCTGTTCTCCAGCGACGAAGAAGCGAACGACCCGCGTTGCATCGCGGCGTTCCTGGCCCGCGGCATTCCGTACGAAGCGGTGCTGGTGGCCGAGCCGACCATGAGCGAAGCGGTGCTGGCGCACCGCGGCATCAGTTCGGTGCTGATGCAGTTCGCCGGGCGGGCAGGGCATGCCTCCGGCAAGCAGGATGCGGCCGCCAGCGCGCTGCACCAGGCCATGCGCTGGGGCAACCGCGCGCTGGACCATGTGGAATCGCTGGCCCACGCACGTTTCGGCGGGCTGACCGGTCTGCGCTTCAACATCGGCCGTGTCGAAGGCGGCATCAAGGCCAACATGATCGCCCCGGCCGCCGAACTGCGCTTTGGGTTCCGTCCGCTGCCGTCGATGGACATCGACGCGCTGCTGGCCACCTTTGCCGGCTTCGCCGAACCGGAAGCGGCACTGTTCACCGAGACCTTCCGGGGCCCCAGCCTGCCGGCTGGCGACATTGCCGAAGCCGAACATCGCCGTCTGCTGGCGCGCGACGTCGCTGACGCATTGGATATTCCGATTGGCAACGCGGTGGACTTCTGGACCGAGGCCTCGCTGTTCTCGGCCGGTGGCTACACCACGATGGTGTACGGCCCGGGCGACATCGCCCAGGCCCACACTGCCGATGAGTTCGTGACGCTGGAGCAGCTGCAGCGTTACACCGATTCCGTGCACCGCATCATCGCGGCCGGTGCCTGATTGATGAGCGCGTCGCAGCCTGCTGCGACGTTCCCCCTTCCTGCGGCTGCGGCCGCTTGTGACGAAACCGAAATGTCTCCTGCACTCCAGCCCCACCGCCAGACCCGCCAGACCATCGTGCGCCTGCTCTCCAGCATGGCCAGCGCGAAGGAGATCAGCCAGTACCTGAAGCGCTTTTCGCAGCTGGACGCCAAGCGCTTTGCCGTGGTCAAGGTCGGCGGCGCGGTACTGCGCGATGATCTTGATGCGCTGACCTCCTCGCTGTCGTTCCTGCAGGAAGTGGGCCTGACCCCGATCGTGCTGCACGGCGCGGGCCCGCAGCTGGATGCCGAGCTGTCCGCCGCCGGCATCGTCAAGGAAACCGTCAACGGGCTGCGCGTAACCTCGCCGGAAGGCCTGGCCATCGTGCGCCGGGTGTTCCAGCAGTCCAACCTGCAGCTGGTGGAAGCACTGCAGCAGAATGGTGCGCGAGCCACTTCCATCACCGGTGGCGTGTTCGAAGCCGAATACCTGGATCAGGCCACCTACGGTCTCGTCGGCGAGGTCAAGAAGGTCAACCTGGCCCCGATTGAAGCCAGCCTGCGCGCCGGCTCCATTCCGGTGATCACCAGCCTGGGTGAAACCCGCTGCGGCCAGATCCTCAACGTCAATGCAGACTTTGCCGCCAACGAGCTGGTGCAGGAACTGCAGCCGTACAAGATCATCTTCCTCACCGGCACCGGCGGTCTGCTCGACGAAGAAGGCAAGGTGATCGACTCGATCAACCTGTCCACCGAGTACGACCATCTGATTGCCCAGCCGTGGATCCACGGCGGCATGAAGGTGAAGATCGAACAGATCAAGGACCTGCTCGACCGCCTGCCGCTGGAATCGTCGGTGTCGATCACCCGCCCGGCGGATCTGGCCAAGGAACTGTTCACCCACAAGGGCTCGGGCACGCTGGTGCGCAAGGGCGAAAAAGTGCTGCGTGCAACTTCCTGGAGCGAACTGGACCTGCCGCGCCTGAAGGGCCTTATCGAATCCAGCTTCGGCCGCACCCTGGTGCCGGACTACTTCGACAAGACCAAGCTGCTGCGCGCCTACGTCAGCGAGAACTACCGCGCCGCGGTGATCCTCACCGATGAAGCCGAAGGCGTTTACCTGGACAAGTTCGCCGTGCTCGATGACGCGCAGGGCGAGGGCTTGGGCCGCGCCGTGTGGAACGTGATGCTGGAGGAAACTCCGCAACTGTTCTGGCGCTCGCGCCACGGCAACCCGATCAACCACTTCTACTACGCCGAATCCGACGGCTGCTACAAACAGGATCACTGGAAGGTGTTCTGGTTTGGCGCGGACGGCTTCGAGCGTATCCGCAGCTACGTTGACCACTGCGCTGCGCGCACCCCCAGTCTGCTGGGCTGAGCGAAGAGAACCGCATGAGCACTTCCAAAAACTTCACCGTTGGCATCGTCGGCGCACGGGGCCATACCGGGGCCGAGCTGATCAAGCTGATCGCCGCCCACCCGAACCTGCAGCTGGGCTTTGTGTCCTCGCGCGAGCTGGCCGGCCAGCGCGTGGGTGACCATTACCCGGAGATCACCGGCGGATTGCACTTCGAAAACCTCGAAGCCGACGCCGTGGCCGCCAAGGGCATGGACGCGGTGATCCTCGCGCTGCCGAACAATCTTTCGGCCCCGTTCGTGGCCGCGCTCGACGCCGCCAAACCGGACACCGTCATTGTCGATCTGTCCGCCGACCACCGCTTTGAAGGCAGCTGGTACTACGGCCTGCCCGAACTCACCCGCGGTGACTACGCCGGCCAGAAGCACATCAGCAACCCCGGCTGCTACGCCACCGCCATGCAGCTGGCGATCAGCCCGCTGCTGACCCAGCTGGCCGGACCGCCGCAGTGCTTTGGGGTGTCCGGTTACTCCGGTGCCGGCACCACGCCGTCGGACAAGAACAACCCCGAACTGCTGGCCGACAACCTGATGCCGTACGCGCTCACCAACCACGTGCACGAGCGCGAAGTGTCCGCGCACCTGCGCGTGCCGGTGGAGTTCATGCCGCACGTGGCCCCGCATTTCCGCGGCATCACCATGACCGTCAACCTCTGGCTGACCGAGGTGATGACGCGCGAGCAGATCCTGGCGCGCTATCAGGCGTTCTACGCGCACGAGCCGCTGGTCGAGGTGATCGACCAGGCCCCGTGGGTGAGCCACATTGCCGGCCGCCATGGCGTGCAGATCGGTGGCTTCGATGTCGCCCCGGGTGGCAAGCGCGTGGTCGTGGTGGCCACGCTGGACAACCTGCTCAAGGGCGCGGCCACCCAGGCCATGCAGAACCTCAACCTGGCCCTGGGCCTGGACGAGCTCACCGCAATTCCGCATTGATTGGAGCAAGACAATGGCAGACCTTCTGTGGCAGAAGCCCGGCGTGGCGGTGGATGCAAAAATCCAGACCTTCCTGGCCGGCGATGACGTCATCCTCGACCGCGAGTTTTTCCTGTACGACGTGACCGCCAGCAAGGCGCACGCGCAGGGCCTGCAGCACATCGGCATCCTCAGCAGCGAAGAGCTGGACGGCCTGCTGCGCGAACTGGACATTCTCGCCGACGATTTCCGCAGTGGCGCGTTCGTGCTCGATGAGCGTTTCGAGGATTGCCACTCGGCCATCGAAGCGCGCCTGACCGAGCGCCTCGGCGATGCCGGCCGCCGCATCCACACCGGGCGCAGCCGCAATGACCAGATCCTGGTCGCCACCCGCCTGTGGCTGAAGGACAAGCTGCTGCGCGTGGCCGAGCTGAGCCGCGAGATCGCCAAGGTCGCGCTGGACCGCGCCGAGGCCGAGAAGGACATTCCGCTGCCGGGGTATACCCACATCCAGCGCGCCGTGGTTTCCTCGGCGGGCATGTGGTGGGCCGGCTGGGCCGAAGCCTTCATCGACAACGCCATCCGCGCGCACGATACCTATGCGCTGATCGACGCCAATCCGCTGGGCACCGCCGCCGGTTACGGCGTCAACCTGCCGCTGGATCGCAGCCACACCACCGAAGCGCTGGGCTTTGCGCGCATGCAGATCTCGCCGATCTACGCGCAGCTGTCGCGCGGCAAGTTCGAGCTGGCCGCGCTGGAAGCCCTCGGCGGTGCCACCCTGGATCTTCGCCGCATCGCCTGGGACCTGTCGCTGTTCACCAGCGGCGAGTTCGGCTTCGGCGCGCTGCCGGCGCAGTACACCACCGGCAGCTCGATCATGCCGAACAAGCGCAACCC
>JAEXNZ010000503.1 GCA_023439425.1 Pseudomonadota bacterium | reverse complement strand
CTCCCAGCTGAGCTATGGCCCCACAGTGATGCTGCGAGCCGCCTATCATATCGGCATTTTCAGGAAATGCAAACATTTCCTACAAAAAACCCCGGCAGTGCCGGGGTCTGTTGCGTTATTGGCGTCCCCACGGGGATTCGAACCCCGGTCGCCACCGTGAAAGGGTGATGTCCTAGGCCTCTAGACGATGGGGACGCACGAAACTATTAATTTTTTTCACGACCCTTCAATCGGCCTAATGATTGAAGTGGTGGAGCCAAGCGGGATCGAACCGCTGACCTCCTGCATGCCATGCAGGCGCTCTCCCAGCTGAGCTATGGCCCCACGTCGTGAGGAGCGAAACTATAGCGATGGCGATTTCGCTTGGCAAGCGAAATTTGCACGCATTGTTTCATGTTCCGCATGAACTTCCGTCACGACCCTGTCTGCGCGCCAGGCAACCGCTGGAAGCGCAGCCGCAGGGCGTTGCTGATCACCGACACCGAACTCAGGCTCATCGCCAGCGCGGCCAGCATCGGCGACAGCGAAATGCCCAGCGGGTACAGCACGCCGGCGGCCACCGGAATGCCCAGTCCGTTGTAGAGGAAGGCAAAGCCGAGGTTCTGGCGCATGTTGCGCACGCTGGCCTGCGAAAGCTGGCGCGCCCGCACGATGCCGCGCAGGTCGCCCTTCACCAGGGTCACCTGCGCGCTGGACATGGCCACGTCGGTGCCATTGCCCATGGCAATGCCAACATCCGCGCTGGCCAGCGCCGGTGCGTCGTTGATGCCGTCACCCGCCATCGCCACCGTGCGTCCCTGCGCCTGCAGCGTGCGGATCAACTCCCCCTTGTCGGCCGGGCGCATTTCACCATGCACCTCGTCCAGACCCAACGCGGCAGCAACGGCCTGTGCGGTGGCGATGCCATCACCCGTGGCCATCACGATGCGCAGGCCGGCGTGGTGCAGCTGCTTGATCGCCTCGGCGGTGGACGCCTTGATCGGGTCGGCTACTGCCAGCAATCCGGCCAGTGCGCCGTCCACGGCCAGGAACATCACACTGGCTCCACTGGACCGCAGCTGCTGTGCATCGGCGTCCAATTCGGTGAGCGCAATGCCGTGTTCGTGCATCAGTGACACATTGCCGAGCAGCAGTCGTCGGCCGTCGACGCTGCCCTGCACGCCCATGCCGGTCAGCGAATCGAAGTCGTCCGGCGTGGCCAGTGGGATGCCGCGGTTGCGGGCTTCGGCCACGATGGCGGCGGCCAGGGGATGCTCGCTGCCCTGGTCGAGGCTGGCGGCCCAGCGCAGCACGTCGGCGTCGCTGAAGGCAGCGGTTGCCTGCACCGTGCGGAACGCCGGGCGACCCTCGGTGAGGGTGCCGGTCTTGTCCACCACCAGGGTATCGACCTTGCGCAGTGCCTCGATCGCTTCCGCGTCGCGGAACAACACGCCGTGCTGGGCGGCGCGGCCGGTGGCCACCATGATCGTCATCGGCGTGGCCAGGCCCAGCGCGCAGGGGCAGGCGATGATCAGCACCGCCACCGCGCTCAGCACCGCATGGGTCCACGACGGCTCGGGCCCGAACAGGCCCCAGCCAAGGAGGGTCAGTACCGCCACACCCAGCACCGCGAGCACGAACCAGTACGCAACCTTGTCGGCCATGCGCTGCATCGGTGCACGCGAGCGCTGCGCCTGCGCCACCAGTTGCACGATCTGCGCCAGCATGCTGTCGTCGCCCACGCGTTCGGCGCGGATCACCAGGCTGCCGGTGCCGTTGAGGGTTGCGCCGATCACGGTGTCGCCGACGGCTTTGCTCACGGGTACCGGTTCACCGGTCAGCATCGATTCGTCCACGCTGGAGCGGCCTTCCAGCACCGTTCCGTCCACCGGCACCTTCTCGCCAGGACGCACGCGCACCCGATCGCCGGCCTGCACGTTCGCCAGTTCCACGTCCTCTTCGTGGCCATCGTCGCGCAGCACGCGCGCGGTCTTCGGGGCCAGGCCCAGCAGCCCCTTGATCGCCGCCGAGGTCTGCGCGCGGGCGCGCAGTTCCATCAGCTGGCCGAGCAGGGTGAGCGAAATGATGACGGCGGCGGCTTCGAAGTACACACCCACATGGCCGTGCTGCTGGAACGAGGGCGGGAACAGGCCGGGTGCCATCGTCGCCACCATGCTGTAGCCATAGGCCGCGATCACGCCGGTGCCGATCAGGGTCCACATGTTCGGGCTGCGGTTGGCGATCGACTGCGCCCAACGCTGCAGGAACGGCCAGCCCGCCCACAGCACCACCGGGGTGGCCAGGGCGAACTCGATCCACACCCGCACCGTCGGCGAAAGGCCATGCAGCAGCGGCGTCATCGCCAGCATGGCCAGCGCCATCACCGCCACGCTCAGTGGCAGGCTCCACCAGAAGCGGCGGCGGAAGTCGGTCAGCTCCGGATTCTCGGTGTCCTCCAGGCTGGGCATCATCGGCTCCAGCGCCATGCCACAGATCGGGCAGGTGCCGGGACCCTCCTGCACGATCTGCGGGTCCATCGGGCAGGTGTACAGCGTGCCCGGCGGCGGTGGGCTCTTCAGCACGGTCGGGGCGGCGTGGCCCTTGTGACTGCAGCAGCTGCCATGGGCGCTCATGCGCGGGGCTCCGTCAGTGCGGCCAGGATCGGGCAGGCGTCATTCGCCCCGTGCCCGGGGCAGGCATCCACCAACTGCTTCAACGCGCCATGCATGCGCTGCAGTTCGGCAATGCGCTGCTCGATGTCATCCAGCCGGTGCACGGCGGTTTCGCGGACCTTGGCCACGTCGTGGTGGCGCTGGTCGCTCAGTGCCAGCAGTTCGCCGATCTCCTCGAGGGTGAAGCCCAGCGCCTTGGCGCGGCGGATGAAGCGCAGGCGGGTGAGGTCGTTGTCGGAAAAGACCCGGTATCCACCCGCGCTGCGCTGTGCGGTGGGCAGCAGGTGCTGGCGTTCGTAGTAACGCACGGTGTCGACGGGCACGCCGGCCTGGCGTGCAAGTTGTCCGATGTTCATGGCGGTCCTGGAGAAGGCGTGCGGACAGTCTGCACCCTGGAGTCTGGTCAAGAGTCAAGGGTTGGCGGCCGGGGCAGGGATGTCGCGTCCGGACCAGATTTGCAACAAGTTTCATAGCTGGCGCAGAGGGTGGTCCGTACGCTCCGTTCAATCGCCGCAAATCCTTGTTTCCACAGGGTTTGCCCTCGCCAAAACAGCCCGCCAGTGCAGCCGTTCCAGGAGCGTGACCCATGGATGCATCGCCCCCTTCGTCTTCGTCCCCGTCGAAGTCCCCTCTCCTGATGGAAGTGGGGGTGCTGGAATATCCCGGCAGCCTGCGACAGGCCGCCCCGGTCCTGTCCGAACTGGCCCAGCGCTGCAACCGGACGGCCGCGGCGGGCCGTCGCCCGGGCGCGCGCATGCTGGTCACCCGCTGGACGATGTCCACACGCGGTACCGGCATGCAGCGGGTGGCCGGTGCGGAACTGTTCGGTGATGCGGTGCCCTCGGTGATCGTGGTGCCGGGCAACGAGCCGACCTGGCCGTTGGCGCGCCCGGATGAACGCATGCTCAGCTGGCTGCGCGACAGCCATGATGCGGGCAGCATGCTGGCGGGCTGCGAGGAAGGAGGGTTGATGCTGGCGATGGCCGGGCTGTTGACCGGGCGCTCGGTCAGCTTGCCGGCACTCACCCGTTGCCCGCCGCTGGCGCAGATGGTGCCCAGCTGGCTGCCGAGCGAGCGAGCGCTGGTCGACGAAGGCGACCTGATGACCTCCTCCGGCAACGATGCCTGGAAGTTCCTCAGCCTGCGCCTGCTGGCCCGCATCTACGGCCAGAGCGTGATGAGCGCGGCCATCCAGCAGCTGCAGCTGACCATCCCCAAAGCCGTGCAGGAAGACCTGGAGCGCTTCAGCCCGAACTTCGCGCATGGCGACCGCGGCATCCTCAAGGCCCAGCGCTGGCTGCACAGCATCGCCGCGCGCGGCGTCTCGCTACCCGACATCTGCGAGGCCTCCGGGCTGGAGCCGCGCACGCTGCAGCGTCGATTCCTCAAAGCCACTGGCATGCGCCCCATTGCGTACTGCCAGCGGTTGCGCATTGCCAAGGCGCAGTTGCTGCTGCAGGCCGGCGGTGCGGTCGATGAAGTGTCGTGGACGGTCGGCTATTCCGACCAGAGTGCGTTCCGCCGCCTGTTCCTGCGCATTGTGGGGGTGACCCCGGCGCGTTATCGCCGGCAGATATTCTCGGCACGGCGCGAACGCGCACGTCCCGCCCCCGGCAAGACGCAGAGTGAACCGATGCGCTCGGTTGCATCGGTTGCATGAGTGGTGGGCAGGCTTCGCGGTTGCGACTACCCTGTGCGCTGAGCGAATGCGTTCATTGCCAGGAGTTGCCATGTTGTTGAAACCACCGTCCGTGAGGGCGTCCATGTTGGCCGCCGCGCTGACTCTGCTGCCCGTTGCCAGCCATGCACAGTCGGCTTCCAGCCCGGCAGCATCTGCTGCCAAGACGCGCCCGGCGGTATTGCAGGGCATTGAGAAGCAGGGCTTCAAGGTGCTGGGCGAGTTCGATGCACCCGCCGGCCTGCGGGGTTTCGCCGGCGTGGTCAGCGAGCAGCAGCCGGCCACGGCCTACGTCACTGCGGATGGGTCGCATGTGCTGTTCGGCACCTTGTTCAACGAAAAGGGCGAGGACGTGGGCGCGGCCGCGCTGGACCGGCTGGTGGCCAAGCCGATGTCCGACACCATCTGGCGCAAGCTGGATGCCAGCAGCTGGGTGCGCGACGGCCGCGCCGATGCGCCCCGGGTGATCTACACCTTCAGCGACGCCAACTGCCCGTACTGCCATCACTTCTGGCAGGCCGCGCGGCCGTGGGTGGACAGCGGCAAGGTGCAGCTGCGCCACGTGATGGTGGGTGTGATCCGAGAAGACAGCCCGGCCAAGGCCGCCGCCATTCTCGGGGCACCCAATCCCAGTGCCGTGTTCCTGGAAAACGAACACAGCTTCAGCAAAGGCGGCATCAAGCCGGCCGCCAGCATCAGCCCGGCCCTGGCCAACAAGCTCGATGCCAACCAGCGCCTGATGCTGGAACTCGGCTTCCAGGGCACCCCCGGCATTCTGTTCCGTGATGCGCAGGGCGTGGTGCAGCGCGTGAGCGGCATGCCGCAGGGCGAGGACATGGAAAAGGTGATGGGTCCGCGCTGATCGCCGCGCGACGTTTCATCAACACTTCACGACGCACTCACCAGCGCCTTGTTAATCAAGGCGCTGGTCTGCCGCCGGCGAACGGCAGATCACCCGGGATGAGGAGGGAATCCCACGCGGGTGCCTGAAGGCGATTTCACTGCGTGCGCGGTCACGCAGTGTGTTGCGCATCACAATCCTGCGTTGCAGTACCGGGTTGCCGGTCTGACCTCGTAGCGCCCGTGCGTTCACGTGGACCGGCAGTGTTGACTGCAGTTCACGGAGGATGCGATGCGCCTGTCTGTGTGGTTGATCATGTGCGCGTTTTGTGCGGCAGCAATGCCGGCACAGGCGCAGGATTCGGCGCAGGCGTTGCGCCAGGACATCCAGACCCTGCGTCGAACGCTGGAAAGCATGGAGCAGCGCCTGCAGGCGCTGGAGCAGACCGAGGCGGGCGCGCCCGCGACTGCCATGCCGGCACCACCGCCGGCGGTAGTCGCCACGGCTCCTACCAGTACCTTGGCGCGCGCTTCCCAGGTGCCCGGCACCGGCCAGGCGATTCTGCCGCCGCGTGATTCAGTCGGCGACCCGTCCACCGCAGCCTCGCGCCCTGACAGCGCTGCCGGTCCGACCGATCCGGAGCTGAAAGGCTTCTTCGCCATTCCCAACACCGACACGATGATCCGCATTGGCGGCTACGCCAAGCTGGATGCGATTGCCGATGCGCGCGCCAGTGGCGACGAGGACCAGTTCATCACCTCGACCATTCCGGTTGGCAGCGACCACCGCGATATGCGCAACTTCAATTTGCATGCCAAGCAGACCCGTTTCAGCTTTGAAGCGCGCCGCCCGACCACACGCGGCAACCTGCGCTTCTATCTGGAGAATGACTTCTTCGGCAGCAGCGACGGCTACGAGTTCCGCCTGCGCCACGCCTATGGGCAGCTGGGCAACACGTACGCCGGTTACGGCTATTCCAGCTTCATGGACGCCGACAGCCTGCCCGACACCCTGGACTTCGCCGGACCGGGTGGGGCCGGCTACCTGCTGGTGGCCGGCATCCACCACAGCTTCGCCATGGGCAAGGGCAATACGCTGACGATTGCCGCTGAAGATCCCGACAGCGAACTGGCCGGTACCACCGACGACACGCGCGCTGAAAGCCGCCTGCCAGATGTCACTCTCACCGCACGCATGGAACGCGATTGGGGGCATCTGCAGCTGGGCGCGGTGGCGCGCAGCATTGGGTATGACGGCGTCGACCGTGATGAGCGCAAGCTCGGTGGCGGCGTGCAGTTGAGTGGCTCGGCCAGTGTCGGCGAGCAGGATCTGCTGCTGTTCGGTGTGCTTGGTGGCAAGGGACTGAGTCGCTACACCGCCGATCTCACCGGCTCCGGCCTGGATGCGGCGATCGCGCTGGATGGCCGGCTGCGGATGCTGTCACTGGCCGGTGGTTTCGTCGGCTACACCCATTACTGGTCACCGATGGGGCGTTCGAACCTGGTGCTGGGCCAGCTGACGCTTGGTCGTGACGACGCGCTGGCGGCCGATGCGTTCCGGCAAAGCCGCTACGGCGTGCTGAACCTGATCTGGAGCCCGGCTCCGTCCTGGACCATGGGCATGGAGCTGCTGTACGGGCAGCTGGAACAACAGGACGGCCAACGCGCCGACACCATGCGGCTGCAGGGCAGCCTTCAATACAACTTCATCAAGTAGCGGCCGAGGAGAAGCGTCATGGCGCAGGGCAAAAAGATCGGAGTGGTCGGAGCCACCTTCCTGGTGGCCGGCAACATGATGGGGTCGGGGGTGTTTCTGCTGCCGTCCAGCCTGGCCAAGATCGGCACCGCGTCGATCTGGGGCTGGTTGATCACCACGGCGGGCGCGCTGCTCTTGGCCTTCGTGTTCGCCAAACTGGGCAAGCTGGCCCCCAAGGCGGGTGGCCCATACGCGTATGCGCGCGACTGGTTCGGCCCGTACATGGGCTTCCAGACCAACACCATCTACTGGTTCGCCAACTGGATCGGCAATGTCGCCATTCCAATCGCGGCGGTGGGCTACTTCAGCTACTTCTTCCCGATTCTGTCCCAGCCCATCCCACGCTGCATCGCGGTGCTGGCGCTGGTGTGGGTGCTCAGCTTCGCCAACGTGATCGGCCCGGCGTTCGTGAGCCGAGTCCAGACCGTCACCACCAGCTTTGCGTTGGTGCCGATCCTTGGCATTGCCATCTTCGGCTGGTTCTTCTTTGATCCGGCCATCTTCAAGGGCGCGTACAACGTGTCCGGCGAATCCAACTTCGGTGCGATTTCCAGCGCCGCTGCGCTGACCTTGTGGGCGTTCATCGGCGTGGAGTCGGCCTCGGTGACGGCGGGCGTGGTGGAGAACCCGGAAAAGAACGTGGCCCGCGCCACCCTGGCGGGCGTGTTCCTGGCCGCCATTGCCTACATCGCCAGTTCGTCGGTGATCATGGGCATGGTG
>JAEXNZ010000493.1 GCA_023439425.1 Pseudomonadota bacterium | reverse complement strand
GTCTGGGGGCTTCTCCCCCCCGCCCCCCGCCCCCCCCCGGCTCTACGGGTTCAATGCGACCGGACAGATGATGCCCGCTTGGGCGATAATTCGCCGCATGACTGCTCATGCCTCCCCCGATTCGCTGGTGATTGCCGGCAAGACCTATACGTCCCGGCTGCTGACCGGAACCGGCAAGTTCAAGGACCTGGAAGAAACCCGCATCGCCACCGAGGCGGCCGCGGCCCAGATCGTCACGGTGGCCATCCGCCGCACCAACATCGGCCAGAACCCGGGCGAACCGAATCTGCTGGACGTGCTGCCGCCGGACCGTTACACCATCCTGCCCAACACCGCCGGCTGCTACACCGCTGAAGACGCGGTGCGCACCTGCCGCCTGGCGCGTGAGCTGCTGGACGGCCACAACCTGACCAAGCTGGAAGTGCTGGGCGACCAGAAGACCCTGTATCCGGACGTGGTGCAGACCCTGAAAGCCGCCGAGCAGCTGGTCAAGGACGGCTTCGAGGTCATGGTCTACACCTCCGATGACCCGATCCTGGCCAAGCGCCTGGAGGAGATCGGCTGCGTGGCGGTGATGCCGCTGGCCGCGCCGATCGGCTCGGGGTTGGGCATCCAGAACAAGTACAACCTGCTGGAAATCATCGAGAACGCCAAGGTGCCGATCATCGTCGACGCCGGCGTGGGCACGGCGTCTGACGCCGCCATCGCGATGGAACTGGGCTGCGACGGCGTGCTGATGAACACCGCCATCGCCGGTGCGCGCAATCCGGTGCTGATGGCCAGCGCCATGCGCAAGGCGGTTGAAGCGGGTCGTGAAGCCTTCCTGGCCGGGCGCATCGCGCGCAAGCGTTATGCCAGTGCGTCTTCCCCGGTGGAAGGAGTGATCGGCTGATGACCGACCCGTTCTCGAGCAGCGGTGCCAAGGCTCCGCCCAAGCCGTTCACGGTGAGCGAAGGCCGCCGCGAGATCCGCAGCTTCGTGCTGCGCCAGGGCCGCTTCACCCCGGCCCAGCAGCGCGCGTTCGACGAGCGCTGGCCGCGCTTCGGCCTGGATTTCACTGGCGAACCGCGCGATCTGAACGCCACCTTCGGCCGCGATGCGCACAAGGTGCTGGAAATCGGCTTTGGCAACGGTGCCGCGCTGCGCTTCGCCGCGCAGCAGGATCCCAGCCGCGACTACATCGGCATTGAAGTACACGCACCGGGCGTGGGCCGGCTGCTGAACGCACTGGCCGACGACAACGCCGACCACGTGCGCCTGTACCACCACGATGCAGTGGAAGTGCTGGAAAAGGAAATCGCCGACGGCGCGCTGGATGAAGTGCGTATCTACTTCCCGGACCCATGGCACAAGAAGCGCCACAACAAGCGCCGCCTGCTGCAGCCGGCGTTCGCGGCGCTGCTGGTGCGCAAGCTGCGCCCGGGCGGCCGCCTGCACTGCGCCACCGACTGGGAAGACTACGCAGAACAGATGTGGGAAGTGCTGGAGGCTACCGAAGGGCTGGTCAACCGGGCTGGCCCTCGCGGCCAGGTGGAGCGCCCGGCGTGGCGGCCCCAGACCCACTTCGAGACCCGCGGCCAGAAACTCGGCCACGGTGTGTGGGACCTGCTGTACGACCGCACCTGACCTGAGGCAAGGACCGCCCCGCCATGGAAACCGCGCTGACGCTGACCAACGACATGAAGCTCGTGCTCGGGCTGGTTGGCTTCACGATGGCGATGTTCCTGTTCGAGCGCATCCGCGCAGACGTGGTGGCGCTGGTGGTGCTGGTGGTGCTGGGTGTCACGGGCCTGATCGCGCCGGAGGAAATCTTCGGCGGTTTCTCCGGTAACGCGGTGATGAGCATCATCGCCACCACCATTCTGGGTGCCGGCCTGGACCGCACCGGCGCATTGAACCGGTTAGCGGCGTGGCTGCTGCGACGCGGGCACGGGGTGGAAACGCGGCTGCTGATGATGACCACGGCCATTGCCGGCCTGAACTCGTCCTTCATGCAGAACCCGTCGGTGATGGCGCTGTACCTGCCGGTGGCCTCGCGGCTGGCCGCGCGCACCGGACTGACCCTGCAGCGGCTGCTGCTGCCGATTGCCGCCGCCATCGTGATGGGCGGCGCGCTGACCATGGTCGGCAATTCGCCGCTGATTCTGCTGAACGATCTGCTGGCCTCGGCCAACAACAACCTGCCTTCGGGCCTGGCCACCATCGAGCCGCTGCGCATGTTCGCGCCGCTGCCGATTGGCCTGGCGCTGCTGGTGGCGTCGCTGCTGTACTTCCGCTTCTTCGGCGACCGAAAGCTGGTGGAAGAGGAAACCCTGGCCAATGACGGGGTCACCCCGGCGCGCACTGAAAGCTACTTCGCCAAGACCTACGGCATCGAAGGCGATGTGTTCGAACTGGTGGTCAGCGCCGAAAGCCCGCTGGTCGGCATGACCCTGGGCGAGGCCGAAACCGTGCACGACGCGCCGTTGATGCTGGCGCTGAAGACCGGCAACGACACGCGACTGGCTCCGCCGGCGGAAATGCGCATCTGGGTGGGCAGCGTGCTCGGGGTGATGGGCAGCCGCCAGCAGGTCAGCGATTTCGCGCAGAACCAGTTTCTGCGCATGTCCTCGCGGCTGAAGCATCTGGGCGACCTGTTCAACCCCAGCCGTGCCGGTATTTCCGAAGCGGTGGTGCCGCCTACCTCGGAAGTGATCGGCAAGAGCGCCTCGCAATTGCGCCTGCGCAAGCAGCGCGGGATCAGCCTGCTGGCGATCAACCGCGACAAGCAGGTCATCCGCGAAGACGTGCGCAACGTCCCGCTGCGCGCCGGTGACATGCTGGTGTTCCACAGCATCTGGACCGACCTGGCGCAGGCCGCGAAAAGTCGCGACTTCGTGGTGGTGACTGACTACCCCAAGGGCGAGCAGCGGCCGCACAAGTTCAAGATTGCGATGACCATCTTCGCGATCACCATCCTGATTGCGCTCACTTCCAAGCTGCCGGTCGCGCTGACCCTGATGACCGGCGTGGCCGGCATGCTGCTGACCGGCGTGCTGCGCATGGACGAGGCGTATGCCTCGATCAACTGGAAGACCATCTTCATGATGGCCGGGCTGATTCCGCTGGGATGGGCGATGGACAGCAGTGGTGCGGCGGCCTGGGTGGCTGGGCACACCATCGACCGACTGCCGACCGGCATTCCGGTGTGGACGCTGGAAATCGCGCTGGCGTTGCTGACCACGCTGTTCTCGCTGGTGATCAGCCATGTCGGGGCGACCATTGTGATGGTGCCGATTGCGGTGAATCTGGCGCTGGCGGCAGGCGGCAACCCGACCGCATTTGCGTTGATCGTGGCGCTGTCGGCGTCCAACAACCTGATGACCGCGTCGAACCCGGTGATTTCGATTATCACCGGCCCGGCCAATTACACCCCGCGCGAGCTGTGGCGGGTGGGCGCGCCGTTGTCGTTGATCTACACGGCGGTGGTCGTGTTGATGATCAATTTGATGTTTTAGAGCGTACCGACCAACGGTCGGTACCTACCGGGTGGCGTGACATGCCGGTAAATGCCGGCCGTTGACGAATGCCGGTAGATGCCGACCGTTGGTCGGCATTGCGTCAGGCCAGGTAGACCTGCCCATCGCGCACCTGCAGCGCCACCGCGCGCAGCGCATCGCCCTTGCATGGCCCCGCCACACATTCGCCGTCCTCCAGCGAGAACGATGCCCCATGCGCGGCACACACCAGATGCCCTTCGCGACTTTTCAGAAACTGGCCCGGGGCCCAATCCAGCCGACGGCCCGCATGCGGGCAGATGTTGAGCCAGCCGCGCACGTTGCCGCCGTGGCGATACAGCACGGCCGATTCGTAATCGCCGTCCAGGCACACCTCCACTTCGGCGAAGGCACCGTCAGCGATGGCGTCCACGGCAATCAGGGGCGACGGCGATTCAGCAGTGGACATGGCATTTCACGGCGGTGAGCGAGGCCGGAATTGTCGCATGCCTGACCGCCAGCTGGCCGGAAAATGAACGCAAGCCATTGATTTAAAATGCCAGATTGTCGCACTTAACGTATTTTTCACTCATGCGACCAAGTGACCTCGGATACTGGCCGCCTGCTGACTTCAGCCGAATGACCGCCATGATCCGATTCCAGTTCAACCAGTTCCGCACCCTGTTCGCGCCGCGCAAGCCGCGCCATCCGCTGGTGCGCGTTGCGGTGGGTCTGTTGGGTCTGGCCATTCTGGCCGCGCTGGTGTTCGTGGGTGTGTTCGTGGGCGCGGCGATGATCATTGCCGGCGTGGCGTGGAAGCTGCTGGCCAGCCGCAAGGCGGCGGCGCGTGCGGGCGACCCGAAGATCGTCGAAGGCGAGTACCGCGTCGTGCGCAAGCCGGCGTTGCCGTTGTCGCGTTGAGGCCTTTGGTGGTTTGAGGTTGTTGCGGACCGGCGGTCCGCCATACCATCGCGTGAACCCCTGCAACAGGACACGCGCGCATGACCGATGTAATCCCCACTCCTGAAACGCCCCGCATTCCGGTCGCCGGCGGCGGCACCTTCCCGGTGCGTCGCATCTACTGCGTGGGCCGCAACTTCGCCGACCATGCGCGCGAAATGGGAGCGGCGGTGCCGGCGGCGGATGACCGCGGTCGCCCGATGTTCTTTGCCAAGCCAGCCGACGCGATCGTGGTCGGCCATGACGATGTGATCCCCTACCCGCCCGCCACCCAGGACCTGCACCACGAAGTGGAACTGGTGGTGGCCATTGGCCGTGATGCGCCGGCGGGCGAGCTGCCGGTCGATCAGGCCGAGGCACTGGTGTTCGGTTACGGCGTGGGCCTGGACCTGACCCGGCGCGACCTGCAGGCGGCAGCCAAGGCCAAGGGCCATCCGTGGGACACCGCCAAGGGCTTCGATTATTCCGCACCGGTGAGCGAACTGGTGCCGGCCGGTGAAGTGGGCGATCTGGCCGCGTTGAACCTGTCGCTGGAGATCAACGGCGAAGTGCGCCAGCAGTCGCTGCTGGACCAGATGATCTGGAACGTGCCGGAGATCCTGCACGAGCTGTCCAAGCTGTGGGCCCTGCGCGCCGGCGACCTGGTGTTCATGGGCACGCCGAGTGGCGTGGCTGCATTGAAGCCAGGGGATCGTTTCAGCGCACGCCTGGAAAACGTGGCCGAGCGCCACGGCATCATCGGCGGATGACATCGGCTGGGCTACCCTGCCCTGCCTTTTGATTGCACGACAACAGGAGAACCCGATGGGGATGCTGACTGAGTTCAAGGAATTTGCCATGCGCGGCAACGTCATCGACCTGGCGGTCGGTGTCGTGATTGGTGCCGCCTTCGGCAAGATCGTCACCGCACTGGTGGACAAGATCATCATGCCGCCGCTGGGCTACCTGATCGGCCGGGTGGACTTCTCGGAACTGGCGTGGACGTTGTCGCCAGCCCGGGTCGCGGCGGACGGCACGGAGGTTCCTGCCGTGGTGATCGGCTACGGTGATTTCCTCAACACGCTGGTCCAGTTCATCATCGTGGCATTTGCGATCTTCATGGTGGTGAAGGTCATCAACCGCCTGGCCAAGAAGAAGGAAGCGGCTCCGGCGGCTCCGAAGGAAGAAATCCTGCTGCTGCGCGAGATCCGCGACAACCTCAGGAAATGAGGTGTGCGCACCAA
>JAEXNZ010000486.1 GCA_023439425.1 Pseudomonadota bacterium | reverse complement strand
TTGTGGGGCGAATTTTTTCCGCCCCCCCGACGCCAAATTCACTCTGTGATGCGAGGCATGAACTTCCCACGCATCAGCTGCATGTACTCGGCCTCCGAGCTCGACCGCCTCGCATCAACCAACGGTTTGATGTCCTCTGTAGCGACATAGCGCAGCTGCGTAGTGCCGTCGGTCACTGCATCGAAGATGACACTTGCCACGTCTGCAGACGTAGCCAGCCGGTTGGCGCGCAGGCCCGCGAATATCTCTTCGGTCCCGGTGATGAATTCCGCGTAGTCATCTGGCGCGGCCGGTGCCTCCGCAGCCTCCTGGGCCAGCCGCTGGGAGAACTTCGTGTCCAGCACACCACCTGGCTCCACGATCTTGACGACGATGCCCTGCGACAGCAGTTCGTACGACAGCGATTCGGAGAACCCCTCGAGCGCGAACTTGCTGGCGTTGTAGGCGGAGATCATCGGCAGACCGAACACACCCGCGCCGGAACTGACGTTCACGATGACGCCTTTGCGACGGGCGCGGAAGTGCGGAAGGACGGCGCGGGTGACATCCATGACGCCAAACACATTGACGTCGAACTGTTCTTGTAATTTCTTGCGGGGTAGCGATTCGAATACGCCCCACAGGCTGAACCCCGCGTTGTTGACGACGGCATCGATGTGGCCGAACCGGTCGATGGCCGTGTTCAATGCTGTCTGAATGCTTTCCGGATCCTGCACATCCAGATGTGTCACGATCACGTTCGGCAGCCCGTCTAGTTCGGTAGCGGCTGCGGTGTTTCGCATCGTGGCAACGACGTTGTGGCCCTTGGCGGCAAAGAGCTTGGCGCTCTCGAGGCCAAAGCCCGAGGATGCACCGGTGATGAGGATGTTCGACATGGAAAGTCCTGCGTGGGGGTGATGCAGACAATCTAGGTTTGACTCCTTGGAACAACAATACGCCGTGCATTGCATGCACCCATGAAAGAAACAGGACAATGGCAAGACCCGATATAGCCAATCTCAACGCGGTACTCAGCGTGGCGCGCCACCGCAACTTCCGGCGCGCCGCGGCGGAGCTCGGCATGTCGCCGTCGGCCGTCAGCCATACGATCGCGGAGCTGGAACATCGCCTTGGCATTCGGCTCTTCAATCGCACTACGCGCAGTGTGTCACTGACGCCCGCTGGCGAGGAGTTCACGCGCAGGGTGGAGCCCGCGCTGCAGGAGCTTGCGCTGGCGCTCGACGCGATGAACGTGCACAAGGAGACCCCGTCCGGCAGGATCCGGATCAACACGTCCGTTGGCGGTGCCCATGTGCTGCTTGCTCCAATCCTGTTGCCCTTTCTGGCCCTCCATCCGGAGGTTCAGGTGGAGTTGGCACTGGATGATGGCCTGATCGATATCGTCGACCAGGAATTCGACATCGGGGCGCGCTTGATCGAAAGCGTCCCCAAGGACATGGTTGCTGTGTTGTGCAGCCCGCCCCTTCGGCTGATCGTGGTGGCGTCACCAGCTTACGTCGCCGCGCATGGAGCGCCCCAGGTTCCGGAAGGCCTGCTGGAACACGCATGTTTCAGGATGCGATTCCCCAACGGTGGCGTCTACAAGTGGGAGTTCTCGAAGGACGGCGTTACCAAGGAAATCGATGTGCCGGGGCAGCTGACCCTGTCAGGCCATCAGGATCTCGCGCTTCAGGGTGCCCTCGCCGGCTACGGCATAGCGCTGGTGGCTGAACACATTGCACGGCCCTACCTGGAACAGACGGCACTCGTGACGTTGCTTGACGACTGGACACCGCCGTTCCCCGGGCTTGCCCTCTTCTACCCTCCGGGCCGACGGATTACCGCAGCGCTTCGCGCATTCATTGAGTACGCGAGGTCGCCTGATCACTGGCCGGAGTACGAAACGATGATATCGCCGCCCCGGCTGCCCTCTGCTTAGATCGCATGCATCAAGGTGCCCTCAGCGTGAAGCATGTGATTTCCGCCGGACGTCCCAGGCGCAGCGGAAACCCGTTCCAGATCCCGGTGCCGTTATTGACGTAGACGGCAGTGTCTCCGCGCTGGTACATGCCCGAAACCAGCCCGTCATTGGCGGCCGCAACGACCAGATCCACGCCTGAAATCATCCCGCCGTGGGTATGTCCTGACAACTGCAGGTCCACGCCGTACTGCTGGCTCTCTGCGATTCCCGTCGGTCGGTGTCGCAGCAGCACGATTGGCTGGTCGGGACTGACGCCCTGCAGCGCCTTGGCGGCGTTGGGCACCTGTGCGCCGAACGTCGCTGCCGCCTCGTCAGCGACAGCAGCGATGACCAATTCTCGTCCGGCAGGCCCCAAGCGCACGTGACGGTTGACCAGTATCTCAAGCCCCAATGCGTTGAACCTGTTCGACCATGCCTGATGGTCGAAGTAGTACTCATGGTTGCCCAGGGACACATAGACGCCTCGCGTAGCACGCAACTGCTGGAGCGGGTCGAGATCGGAGCTACGTGCAGCCACATAGCCGTCGATGAGGTCACCTGTAATCACCACCACATCAGGCTTGAGTGCATTGGTCTGGCTCACAACCTCCTGCAGCCATCTCCTGCCCAGCAACGCGCTGACGTGCAGGTCCGACAGCTGGACGACACGCAGTCCGTCCAGCGGTGGAGCAAGGTCCTCGAGCACGATATCGACGTGCGTTATGTGCGGAGCCTTTTGTCCGTTGTAAGCGGCCAGAACACCGAGGCCTCCAGCGATGATAAGGACGAGCGGCCGTACCTGGTGCAGCCAGCGCTGGGCCCACTGCCCTCGACGCGCGGCAAACAGGATCAAGGCAATGACATCGGCAAACAGGCTCAAGGCGGCCATGAACAGCACCGCACCCATCAAGGCACCGGCGGCGAGGATGATGCCTGCTGGCATCTCCGGCGAGAACATGTTGCCAAACAGCAACTGGCACAGAAGGCGGTTCATCGCGCCAACGAGAAGGATCGCCCCCAGGACGACCCGACAGGGCCAGGCGATCTGAAGGGGAAGTACGAGCCGGATCAGAACGTAGGCATAGAGCAGAAAGCAGTAGAGATGAAACACAGGGATACCCGTTGGTGATGAACTCAGGCCCTGAGCCACTCGGCGAAGCGCGAGGCCCACTGCGGATGCCAGCGCGAAAGCGCCGGGCGGTTGTGGATCATGTCCTCGACCGACCAGCGGAAGCGCTTGGCGTCAAGCTCGCTGGAGATCTCGTTGTCCGGGCAGATGATGTAGAAGTCTTCGTTGAGCAGGCGCGCCAGCGCGTAATCCACGACCTGCTCTGCCGTCCACGGCGCATTTGGCTTGGCATCCGCATCGGCATCCATCCCCGGGAAGTTCATCGGGGTCCAGGTGTAGCCCGGCACCAGCAGGTGGGCAGAGACACGCCCATCAGAGGCAAGGAGCAGCTCGTGGGCCAGCTGTTCGGTGACCACCTTCATTG
>JAEXNZ010000481.1 GCA_023439425.1 Pseudomonadota bacterium | reverse complement strand
GCGCGCGGATGGCGCGGGGATAAGGTGGAATGCGTGGCCAGAACGGCTGATGCAGCGCGGCACGCGTTGCATCAGCCGTTCTGGGATAATGGGGATCTTGCTTTTCTTCCCCCGGACCGTGGTCATGACCCAGAAGACGCTGCTCAACGAAACCCACCGTGCGCTCGGTGCCAAGATGGTCGATTTTGGCGGTTGGGACATGCCCATCCATTACGGCTCGCAGCTGGACGAGCACAATCTGGTGCGCGCCGACGCCGGCATGTTCGACGTCAGCCACATGACCGTGGTCGACCTGCACGGCGAGCAGGTGCGTCCGTTCCTGCGCCGGCTGCTGGCCAATTCGGTGGACAAGCTCAAGGTGCCGGGCAAGGCACTGTACTCGTGCATGCTCAACCCGCAGGGCGGGGTGATCGACGATCTGATCGTCTACTTCCTGGACGAGGATTTCTTCCGCATGGTGGTCAATGCCTCCACCCGTGAAAAGGACCTGGCCTGGATCCGTGAGCAGGCGGCTGCCTTCAATGTGCAGGTGACCGAGCGCGAAGACCTGGCCATCATCGCCGTGCAGGGCCCGCATGCGCGCGCCAAGGTCATCGGCCTGGTGAACGAGGGCGACCGCGCCGCTCTGGAAAAGCTGGGTCGCTTCGCCGCGGCCGAGGTCACCGGTGCCCAGGGTGAGGCGCTGTTCGTCGCGCGCACCGGCTACACCGGCGAAGATGGCTTTGAGATTCTGGTGCCGCAGAGCCACGTGATCGCGTTCTGGAACGCGCTCGCCGCGGTGGGCGTGCGCCCGGCTGGCCTGGGTGCACGCGATACGCTGCGCCTGGAAGCCGGCATGAATCTGTACGGCCAGGACATGGACGAAGCGATCTCGCCGTTCGAAGCGGCGCTGGCCTGGACCGTCGCACTGGACGAAGGTCGCGACTTCATCGGTCGTGAGGTGCTGGAGGCGCAGAAAGCCAGTGGTGCCGCGCGCCAGATGATCGGCCTGGTGATGGACGAGAAGGGCGTGCTGCGTCACGGCCAGTCCGTGCTGACCGCCGGTGGCAGTGGCGAGATTCTGTCCGGCACCTTCTCCCCGACCCTGGGCAAGGGCATCGCGTTTGCGCGTGTTCCTGCCGGTGATCCCGGCCAGGTGCATGTGGACATCCGCGGCCGGCAGGTGCCGGTGCGCGTGGTCAAGTTCCCGTTCGTGCGTGAAGGCCAGGCCCAGCCCGGCGTTCTGGCTGAAGGTTGAGTTGGTTACACTACCCCCGTTTTTCTGACCCCCAAATTTTCTCGGAGCAGTTCCATGAGCGAGATCCCCGGCGACCTCAAGTTCCTCAAGTCCCACGAGTGGGCCCGTGTCGAAGGCGACGGCCGCGTCACCATCGGTATTTCCGATCATGCCCAGGGCCTGCTCGGCGACCTGGTCTACGTCGAGTTGCCTGAGGTGGGTGCCCAGGCCAAGGCCGGCGAGCAGATCGCCGTGGTCGAGTCGGTCAAGGCGGCCTCGGACGTCTACAGCCCGATCAGCGGCACCGTGGTCGAGGTCAACTCGGCCCTGACCGACAAGCCGGATACCATCAACGAAGACGCCTACGGCGACGGCTGGATGTTCGTGGTTGAACTGTCCAACAAGGAAGAGATCAACGACCTCCTCGGTCCGGACGACTATGCCGAGGTGCTGGAGAACGACGACCACTGAGGTCGCGTTCGCACCGAACCGGACGGCCGCCTTGTGCGGCCGTTTTTTTTTCCGACATCGGCGGTGCATCTGTTATCCGTACGTGATGGATGGGGTGAAGCGGACACGACTTTGCTCATGCCGGGGTGAGCGAACCGGGTGCGTTCGACGGCATGAGTCGGGTCGACCAACCGCCTTCGGGGTGCGTGATCGATGCCGTCGTGCGTCCGATTGGCGGTCAAAAGTTTGCGCATTTCTGCCAATCCGGAAGAAAAAAGCATGGGTCGATGTGAAAAGTTTTTTCGACCGTTTCGGTCCGGTGTTGCTTCATTCCCGGAGTGGTCGGCGGGCGTCGGCCTTTTGACGTCGCAGTTCGACGGCAACATGGGTGTTGTTTGCGAAAGTGCTTCTTTTAAGTGCTTTTCTTTCAGCGGGTGTCTTCGATGCGTCCTCAGCGCGTCGGCGCAAGGGTGCCGTCGAAGGCGTCGGCGGGTGTTCCGGACGTCGCTTCCGGAAGCGCGCGGAAGGGTGTCGGCGTGAAAATTTTTCGCGGGGGTTGTTGACAGTCAAAAAAAGCGTGATTAGGTTTCGCCCAGCAGACCTTGCCTGCCAAGAGAGTGAGCAGAATCGACATCCAGTCGCGAAGCACAACCAGGACATCCGCCTCGAGTCCGATGACGGTGGAGTTGGCTTCGCTTCCCTCGGTGAAAAGCAAGGGCACCCCTCATTCGATTCCTGCCGGGTGGTACATGGCAGGCATCACCGTATCCGTCACGACGCGCATGACGCGACGGCGGTCCCCGTCTGGCACCAGCTAGCGGGTTTGTTTCAACTGGGCGTTTCAACTCCATAGATCACTGACGAGGAGCCATATCATGGCAACCAAGAAAGCTGCGAAGAAAAAGCCGGCCGCTAAAAAGGCCGTCAAGAAGGTCGCAAAGAAGGCTGCGGCCAAGAAGACCGTGAAGAAGGCAGCCAAGAAGGCAACCGCCAAGAAGGCTGTGAAGAAGGTCGCCAAGAAGGCCGCTGCCCGCAAGGCAGTGAAGAAGACGGCGAAGAAGGCCGTCAAGAAGGTCGCGAAGAAGGCGACCGCCAAGAAGGCTGCCAAGAAGACCGCGAAGAAGGCCGTCCGCAAGGTCGCCAAAAAGGCCGGTGCAAAGAAGGCCGTCAAGAAGGTAGCCAAGAAGTCCACCGCCAAGAAGCCTGCCAAGAAGGCCGTCCGCAAGGTTGCCTAGAAGGCCGGTGCCAAGAAGGCTGTCCGCAAGGTCGCCAAGAAGGCCACCGCCAAGAAGGCAACTGCGAAGAAGGCTGTGAAGAAGGTCGCCAAGCGCAAGCCGGCGGTCCGCAAGAAGAAGGCTGCACCGGTCGCTCTGCCGGCAACTCCGGCACCGCTGATCTGATCCATTCCCGATAGCCGTACCTGAAACCCCCTTCCCCGGATGCCCAGCGGGGAGGGGGTTTTTTTTGCGCCGCAGAAAAACACCGCAATAACGAAGAAGGCGGCCATCGGCCGCCTTCTTCAAATCCATCCGCGCAGGGACACCTTACCGCGGCGAAGCCACCGCCCGATCCGCCGACGCCCCCTTGCGCTTGCCCGGTGCCGGCGCGCTGTCTTCCACCATCAGGTTGTCGCTGCCGAAGTCCGTGTCCACATCCAGCCAGCGCTGGCTCGGCAGGCCCATCGCCTGGTCCAGCACGGTCGGCAGCAGGCCACTGGGCAGGCTGCTCTCGCCGTTCCACATGATGGCGATACCCAGGTCGCGTTCCGGCACGAGTGCCACCAGGCCACGGTAGCCCTGCACCGCGCCGGCATGGAAGATCACTTCATGCCCGGCATAGTCGAAGTTGCGCCAGCCCAGTGCGTAGCCTGCCGAGTGCAGGCGCTGGCGGCGCCAGCCCGAACGCATCTCGCCCGGCGTGTTGATCAGCGTGGAGTGCAGTGTCGCCAGCAGCGGAGCAGGCAGCACGTCCGGACGATGCCCGGTGTGGGCCAGCAGCCACTGTGCCATGTCGCTGGCGCTGGCGTTGACGCCGGCTGCAGGAGCCAGGCGATAGTAGGTCGGCTTCGGGTTCAACGATACCCAGCCATTGCGGCTGCGCACGTGCGGGCGAGCCCAGCGCGAGCTGGCCTGGATGCCGGCCAGCCCCATGCTGGCGTCATTCATGCCCAGCGGCTTGAACAGGCGGCGTTCCACCGACTGTTCGTAGAAGCTGCCAGAGGCGGCGTACACCACATCGCCGATCAGGCTGAAGGCCACGTTCTGGTACGCGTAGCAATCGCCCGGCAGGCACTTGAGCGAGGTCGAGGCCAGCTTGTGGGTCAGCGTGTAGTACTCGGCGTTGGCCTCGATGTCGCGGTCGTAGGCGTTGTAGGGCAGGCCGACGCGGTGGCTGAGCAGGTCGGCCACGGTGAGGCGCTCGGTGGCTTCCGGTGAACTCAACTGGAAGCCCGGCACATAGTCGGTGACCTTGCTGTCCCAGCGCAGGGTGCCGTCATTGACCAGCAGGCCGGCCATCGTGCCGGCAAATGCCTTGGACAGCGACGCCAGGCGGAACACCGTGTGCGCATCAACGATCTGCGGGTTGTTGACGTCGGTGACACCATAGCCGCGTGCGCTGAGCACGCGACCGCCCTGCACGATGGCGACGGCCATGCCCGGCACACGCTCGCCATAGGTAAGCTGCTGGGCCATCGATTCGATCGCGGCCACGTTGAAGCTGTCTGCCGGGGCCTGCACCCTCGGGGTCAGCGAGGTGGTGCGGTAGGCGGCCGGCTGGGTATGCGGGACATGCGCCACAGCGCTGTTCTCGATGTTGACCGGGAACGTGGCCGGCATCGCCGCCGGCGTCTGCGCGGTGGAGGACAGGGCGATGGGCATCAGCATGCCCAGCAAACCGGTGGCTGCCGAACGGATCGGTCGGCGCCTGCTGTTGTGTTTCATCGTATGGGGCCCGTGCGCGACTGCTGTGACCGATTCTAGCGCCGCTTTTCGTGATTGCACAAACGAAGCGAAGATGAATGCGTATCGCATTGAAAAATGATGATTTTTGTACGCTTTTGACGCACAGCGTCACGTCCCTGTTCAGCTCGCTCCTGCATTCTCCCGGATCCAGTGCGCCGCCCGCTCCGCAATCATCAGCGTGGGGGCGTTGGTATTGCCGCTGGTCAGGGTGGGCATGATCGACGAATCCACCACACGCAGGCGTTGCAGCCCGTGCACGCGCAGCCGGGGATCGACCACGGCATCGGGA
>JAEXNZ010000477.1 GCA_023439425.1 Pseudomonadota bacterium | reverse complement strand
CGCGCCTGCAGCGCACCGCCTGGGGCTTTGTGACCCTGGCGTTCTGGGGCTTCTACTTCTACCTGTGGGCGCCGCTGGTGACCGCGATCTCGTGGTTGCTGGGCGGCCGCCTGGCCTGGCTGCAGCTGTATGAGTACAAGCAGAGCATCGACCCGTTCCTGGTGATCGCGCTGCCGATCATGCTGGTGTGTTCGGCGGTGCTGCTGATCGCCTGGGCCGAGTACAACCGCTTCCGCTTCGCCGGCAAGGAGCGGCGCAACCCGCGCCAGGACGTGACCCGTGAAGAGATGGCCCGCGACCTGGGCGCGACTCCGGCGCTGGCCGCCGAGCTGCTGTCCGGCAAGGCGGTGACCCTGCACATGGACGACCGCGCCCGCCCGGTGGGCCTGAGCCACCAGGGGCTGGCCGGGGCCGAGCCGGAGGCACGGTTGGCCTGACGGCCGGTCGGGATCGCGATGGACGCGCATGGCGCGTCCCTACAACAACGAATGGCCGCTTTCCCCCACAACCGGCGTATGCTGCTGATGGGGAGACACCCGCCCGCACATCCATGTGAGGGCATTTCCATGTCATTCGTCGAAAATCTGATCGATCAGGTTGCCCGGGCCACCGGCCTCGGCGACAACACCCGCAAGTTCGTCGGTGTCCTGGCCAGCTACATCTTCAGCCGGCCAGACGGATTCAGAGGATTCCAGAAACTGTTCCAGAAGGCCGGGCTCGGCGGCATTTTCCAGTCTTGGGAAAGCGGCAGCCCCAGCATGCGCGACATTGAACCGGCGCAGATCCAGAACGCCCTGGGTGCACATGACGTCAACGCAATTGCGGAGAAGGCCGGCGTTTCGGCCCCCCTGATCGGTGGGCTCATCGCCAAAACGTTGCCCCTGCTGGTGCGGTCGCTGACTGCCGGCGGGAACATTCCCAGCGGCATTCCCGCTTCGCTGGCCGGCCTGACCGGCGGCAACCTCGACTGGGGCAACAACAAGATCACCCACCTGCGTGGCAACCGCAAGCGCGGAAGCTTCTGGCGCTGGCTGCTGCCGGTGCTGGCTCTGTTGGCACTGGCGTACTGCGGCTGGCATATGCGCGGCAAGTCACCACCCGTCGGCACGCCCGCCGCGGCCACGGCCCCGATGGCCGCCACCGATGGCACCGCGCAGTCGGTGGGTGCGCCGACGTTCGCGTTCCAGAACAGTGGGGGCAAGGTGGATGTGAGCGGTACGTTCGCTACCACATCCGAGAAGTTCCGGCTGCTGGATGCCCTGAAAGCGACCTTCGGCAGTGACAAGGTGAATGCCCGCTTCAACGTGGATCCCAGCGTCGCACCCGCCTCCTGGCTGGATCGCTTCAAGGCGATGCTGCCCAGCCTGAAAGCCGATGGCCTGAAGTTTGCCTTCAACGGCGATGCGGTGAAGTTGGATACCAGTGCGCTGCCCGAGGCTGAGCGCGTGGCGGTCAGCTCGGTGTTCCAGGAGAAGCTGCCAGCGGTGAAGATAGAGGGCCTTGTCGATCCCGGGCTGGAAGCGATCAAGAAGCTGAAAGCCGGCTACAACGCCAGTGATCTCACCAAGGCATTGAACCTGACCACGCTGCGCTTCGAAACCGGCTCGGCCAACCTGACCGTGAGCAGCCAGGACATCATCCGCCAAGCCGCCGACGCGATTGAAGGCGCACCGGCCGGTACCCGCGTGGAAGTGGGCGGGCACACCGACAGCCAGGGCGATGCCACCAGCAACCAGCTGTTGAGCGAGCAGCGCGCCCGGGCCGTGGCCGATGCCTTGATTGCCGCCGGGGTGCCGGCGGAGCGGCTGGCGTCACGCGGGTTCGGGTCGAACCGGCCGGTGGGCGACAACAGCACCGACGCCGGACGCGCCGCGAACCGACGGATTGAGTATGAGGTGTTGCGGTAGGCAACGACCGTTGGTCGTTGCATGGGTAGGTAACGACCAACGGTCGTTACCTACCGCCGCGTCTGCCCTTCCCCGCGCACCACAAACCGCTCCACGGTCAGCGCCTCCAGCCCCATCGGGCCGTACGCATGCAGCCGCGTGGTCGAGATGCCGATCTCAGCACCCAACCCCAACTCACCACCATCGGAGAAACGCGATGAGGCATTCACCATCACCACCGCTGAACGCAGCGCCTGCACGAAGCGTTCGGCCGCCGCTGCATCCTCGGTGACGATCACCTCGGTGTGATCCGAGCTGTACTGCTGGACGTGCACCAGCGCCTGTTCCAGATCATCCACCACGCATACCGCCAGTATCAGATCCAGATACTCGGCGGCGTAATCCTCATCGGTGGCTTCAGCGGCCTGCGGCAGCCACTGCAGCGCACGCGCATCGGCACGCAGCTGCACGCCACGTTCGGCCAACGCGGCCCCCGCTCGCGGCAGGAATTCGGCGGCCACGTCGGCATGCACCAGCAGCGTCTCCAGCGAGTTGCACGCGGACGGGCGGCTGCATTTGCCATCCACCAGCAGGTCGACTGCGCGTTCCAGGTTCGCGGCACGGTCCACGTACAGATGGCACACGCCCTTGTAGTGTTTGATTACCGGGACACGCGCGTGTTCGGCGACGAAGCGGATCAACCCTTCACCGCCGCGCGGAATGGCCAGGTCGATCACCTCGTTGAGCTGCAGAAGTTCCAGCATGGTTTCGCGGCGCAGGTCTTCGACCAGGGTCAGCGCCGCATCCGGCACCCCGGCTTCGCGCAGGGCGCGCTTGAGCGCGGCGGCAATCGCGGTGTTGGAGTGGATGGCTTCGGAACCACCCCGCAGGATCACCCCGTTGCCGGCCTTGATGCACAGTGCGGCGGCGTCGGCGGTGACGTTGGGGCGGGCCTCGTAGATCATCGCGATGACGCCGAGTGGCACGCGTACTTTCTGTACGCGGATGCCGTTGGGGCGGATGTCATCGCGGGTGATCGCGCCGACCGGGTCGGGCAGCGCGGCCACTTCGCGCAGGGCGGCGCTGATGGTGGCCAGGCGTGCCGGGTTCAGGGCAAGGCGGTCGAGCATGGCGCTGCCGGTTCCCTTGGCTTCGGCGGCGGCCAGGTCGCGGGTGTTGGCGGCGAGGATGGCGTCGCTGTCGGCGTCGAGGGCGTCGGCCATGTTGTTGAGCAGCGCGGCTTTGGCGCTGGAGGACAGCTGGGCCAGGGTCTGCGCGGCGGCGCGGCAGGCCAGGGCCTGGGAGCGGATGTCATTGTTGGGGTTCGCAGGCATCTTGGTGTCCTCGGGTCAATCTGCGTAGAGGCACCCCCCGCGGGGGTGGGCGGGGGTACGGGTTTCAGGCAG